>NZ_JAVRHI010000397.1:0-24408 GCF_034105845.1 Streptomyces sp. CRN 30
CGCCGCGCGGGGGCGTACGAACGGGAGCCACGGCAGGACGGCCACCGCCGCCAGGGCGGCCCACACGCCGAGGCCGGGCTGCCAGTCGCCGCCCAGCGCGTCGGTCAGCGGCACGGTGGCCGCCGCGGCGATCGAGGTGCCGCAGGCCAGCGCCATCGAGTACAGGCCGGTCATGGAGCCGACCCGGTCCGGGAAGAAGCGCTTGACGATGACCGGCATCAGGACGTTGCTGACCGCGATGCCCATCAGGGCCAGCGCGCTGGCGGTCAGGAACCCGGCCGTGTTCCCGGCGAACGGGCGGACCAGCAGTCCGGCGGTGATCGCGGCCATGCCCGCGCAGACCACCGCGCCGGGACCGAAGCGGCGGGCGAGCCGCGGGGCCATGACGCCGAAGACGGCGAAGCAGAGCGGGGGCACGGAGGTGAGGAGCCCGGCCACGGAGCCGCTCATGCCGAGCCCGTCGCGGACCTCTTCGAGGAGCGCGCCGAGGCTGGTGATGGCGGGCCGCAGGTTGAGTGCGGCCAGCACGATGCCGAGGACGAGCAGACGGGTCGTCCAGGTCGTCCACGCGCGCGTGCCGGGCTCCTCCGGGGCCGCGCGCACGGCCGTACCGCCGTCGCGCGGGTACTCGGTCGGGGACTCGCTCGTGGACGTCGCCGTCCGGTTTTCCTCACTAGCCATGAGACCCATCATAGAATCATGGGATGATTGACTGTCCACCCCGCGACTACGATGCCCCCGGTGGCACCCGCGGTGGTCGGTCGCCGTCAGCACTCTGCGAAGGTGAGCCATGCCCCTGAGCCATCCCCGCCGTTCGGCCCTGTCCGAGCAGGTCATCGCCGAGCTCCGCCAGCAGATCACCTCGGGTGAGTGGTCGGTCGGCTCCCGTATCCCGACCGAGCCCGAACTCGTGGAGCAGCTCGGGGTGGCCCGGAACACGGTCCGGGAGGCGGTCCGCGCGCTGGCGCACAACGGGCTGCTGGACATCCGCCAGGGCTCCGGCACGTACGTGGTCGCCACCAGTGAGCTGGCCGGTGTGATGCACCGCCGGTTCGCCGGCGCCGACCCCCGGCACATCGCCGAGCTGCGTTCCACGCTGGAGTCGGCCGCCGCCCGGCTGGCGGCTGAGCGGCGTACGGAGAAGGACCTCAAGCAGCTCGACGCGCTGATGGTGCGGCGCGGGGAGGCGTGGGAGTCGGGCGACGCGGAGGCGTTCGTGACGGCGGACGCCACCTTTCACCTGGCCGTCGTGGCCGCCTCGCACAACGACGTGATGACCGCGATGTACGCGGACCTCGGCGAGGTGATGCGGGACTGGCTGCGGGAGGACGTCGGCGCGGAGCTGACGCCGGAGAGCCACATGGACCACACGCGGCTGGTCGACGCGATCCGCGCGGGGGACGCCGGGACGGCCGGGGAGGAGGCGGCCGGATATCCGTTCGTGTGCCGTCCGGGGCGGGTCAGTCCGGATGCCGGTGGCTGACCCAGGCCGAGCCGACCTCTTTCCAGCAGTGCCCGGTCAGCCGTACGGTCTCGGCCGGCCGCGCCGCCACGGGGGTGCCGTCGCTGTCCAGGTCCCACCAGCGGGCGCACTCGACGTGCAGGCTCACGCGGTCGGTCCGGGGATAGGGGTTGTGGCAGTGGGCCGTGACGCGCGAGCCCGTGGTGCGGACGCGGCACTCGGCGCCGGGGTACCGCGCGGAAGGCGCGTCGCCGTCACCGTCGTCCACGCGCGCGTGGGCCGCCGCTCCGTACGGCAGGGCGAGTACGGCGGTGACGGTCGCTGCTGCGGCGAGGCGGCGGGCGGAGCGCACTGACGGACCTCCTCGGCCGGACCGGTGAGGGAAGCGCGGGAGGAACCAGGGGAAATACCGGGGGGGGAAGCGCGGGGGTGAACCGCGGAGGTGAAGTCGTCTCCCAGCGTGCGCCGCTGATGGTCGCCCCGCCCGGCCGACTGGGCCGAACGGGTGACGCGCCAAGGGCCCGCGCACGACACACCAAGGACCCGCGCGTGACGCGCGAGAGGGCCCGCGCCCTGGCGGACGCGGGCCCTCTCGCGGGTCGAGGTCAGGCGCCGACCGCGTGCAGTCCGCCGTCGACGTGGATGATCTCGCCGGTGGTCTTCGGGAACCAGTCGCTCAGCAGGGCGACGACACCGCGGCCGGCCGGCTCGGGGTCCTTGAGGTCCCACTCCAGGGGCGCGCGGGTGTCCCACACCGAGGCCAGGTCGCTGAAGCCCGGGATGGACTTGGCGGCCATGGAGCCGATCGGGCCCGCCGAGATGAGGTTGGAGCGCACGTTCTGCTTGCCCAGGTCGCGGGCGAGGTAACGGCTGGTGGCCTCCAGCGCGGCCTTGGCCGGGCCCATCCAGTCGTACTGCGGCCAGGCGTACTGGGCGTCGAAGGTGAGGCCGACGACGGAGCCGCCGTTCTGCATGAGCGGCAGGCAGGCCATGGTGAGCGACTTCAGGGAGAACGCCGAGACGTGCATGGCGGTGGCGACCGACTCGAACGGCGTGTTCAGGAAGTTGCCGCCGAGCGCGTCCTCCGGCGCGAAGCCGATGGAGTGCACGACGCCGTCGAGGCCGCCCAGCTCCTCGCCGACGATGTCCGCGAGGCGCCCGAGGTGCTCGTCGTTGGTGACGTCCAGCTCGATGACCTTGGTGGGCTTCGGGAGCTTCTTGGCGACGCGCTCGGTCAGCGTGGGCCGCGGGAACGCGGTCAGGATGATCTCCGCGCCCTGCTCCTGCGCCAGCTTGGCGGTGTGGAAGGCGATGGAGGACTCCAGCAGCACGCCGGTGATCAGGACGCGCTTGCCGTCGAGGATTCCGCTCATGGTGATCAGTGACCCATTCCCAGTCCGCCGTCAACGGGAATGACGGCTCCAGTGATGTACGAGGCGTCGTCCGAGGCGAGGAACCGCACCGTCGCGGCGATCTCCTCCGGCTGCGCGTACCGGCCGAGCGGCACCTGCGAGACGATGCCCGCGCGCTGCTCGTCGGTGAGGACCTTGGTCATGTCGGTGTCGACGAAGCCGGGCGCGACGACGTTGAAGGTGATGTTGCGGGACCCCAGCTCACGGGCGAGGGAGCGCGCGAAGCCGACCAGGCCGGCCTTGGAGGCGGCGTAGTTCGCCTGCCCCGCCGAGCCGAGCAGTCCGACGACGGACGAGATGAGCACGACGCGGCCCCTCTTCGCCCGCAGCATGCCGCGGTTGGCGCGCTTGACGACGCGGTAGGTGCCGGTGAGGTTGGTGTCGACGACGGAGGTGAAGTCCTCCTCCGACATGCGCATCAGGAGCTGGTCCTTGGTCACGCCGGCGTTGGCGACGAGGACCTCGACGTTGCCGTGCGCTTCCTCGATCTCCTTGTAGGCCCGCTCCACCTGCTCGGCGTCGGTGATGTCGCACTTGACGGCGAGGCAGCCCAACTCCGTCAGGGCCTGAGGCGGCTCACCCGAGCGGTACGTGATCGCGACCTTGTCGCCGGCGTCGGCGAAAGCTCGGGCGATGGCGAGGCCGATGCCCCGGTTGCCTCCGGTGACGAGAACCGAGCGGCTCAACGGATCACCCTTTCCGTGGGGGTCTGAACACGTCCGCCCGAACACCTGTACGCATCTCGATGGCGGGCGGCTTCTTCGAAAACCTATCGGTCCCGGCTTCCGCGCGGGGAATCGGGCACCCACAGTGGCTTACGGGGGTCTCTGTCGGGTCCCTACAGAAAGCGGCCCACGTCACCCGGAAACCCGTGGTCGCCGCTCCCGGCGGGGGACATGATCGGAGCACCATCGAGCACGACGACCACGCCACCCGGCCACGGAAAGAGACTTAGGTGCCTCATCCCATCGATGAAACGTTCCTCGCACTACCCCTGCGCCCCCTGGCCGACGCGGCCCTCGCCCGTGCCCGTTCCCTCGGCGCCGAGCACGCGGACTTCCGCCTGGAGCGGGTCCGCAGCGCGTCCTGGCGGCTGCGGGACGCCAAGCCCTCCGGCTCCTCGGACACCACCGACCTCGGATACGCGGTGCGCGTCGTGCACGGCGGTACGTGGGGCTTCGCCTCCGGCGTGGACCTGACCCCGGACGCCGCCGCCAAGGTCGCCTCGCAGGCGGTGGCGATGGCGAAGCTGTCGGCGCAGGTGATCAAGGCGGCCGGGTCGGACGAGAGGGTGGAGCTGGCCGACGAACCCGTGCACGCCGACCGCACCTGGGTCTCCGCGTACGACATCGACCCGTTCACCGTGCCGGACGCGGAGAAGTCGGCGCTGCTGGCCGACTGGAGCGCGCGGCTGCTCGCGGCGGGCGGCGTCGACCACGTGGACGCCTCGCTGCTCACCGTGCACGAGAACAAGTTCTACGCCGACACCGCCGGGACCACGACCACCCAGCAGCGGGTCCGGCTGCACCCGGTGCTCACGGCCGTGTCGGTGGACGAGTCGACCGGCGAGTTCGACTCGATGCGCACGCTGGCGCCGCCGGCCGGGCGCGGCTGGGAGTACCTGACCGGCACCGGCTGGGACTGGGACGCCGAGCTGGCCGAGATCCCCGGGCTGCTCGCCGAGAAGATGCGCGCGCCGAGCGTCGATCCGGGCCTGTACGACCTGGTGGTCGATCCCTCCAACCTCTGGCTCACCATCCACGAGTCCATCGGCCACGCCACCGAGCTGGACCGGGCGCTCGGCTACGAGGCCGCCTACGCCGGCACCTCCTTCGCCACCTTCGACCAGCTGGGCAAGCTCCGCTACGGCTCGGAGCTGATGAACGTCACCGGCGACCGCACCGCCGAGCACGGCCTGGCGACCATCGGCTACGACGACGAGGGCGTAGCGGCGCAGTCCTGGGGCCTGGTGAAGGACGGCACGCTGGTCGGCTACCAGCTGGACCGCCGCATCGCCCGCCTCACCGGCTTCGACCGGTCCAACGGCTGCGCCTACGCGGACTCCCCCGGCCACGTGCCGGTGCAGCGGATGGCCAACGTGTCGCTGGCGCCCGACCCGGGCGGGCTCTCCACCGAGGACCTCATCGGGGGCGTGGACCGGGGCATCTATGTCGTCGGCGACCGCTCCTGGTCGATCGACATGCAGCGCTACAACTTCCAGTTCACCGGGCAGCGTTTCTTCAGGATCGCGAACGGCCGGCTCGCGGGTCAGCTGCGCGACGTCGCCTACCAGGCGACGACCACCGACTTCTGGGGTTCCATGGCGGCGGTCGGCGGTCCCCGGACGTACGTCCTCGGCGGCGCCTTCAACTGCGGCAAGGCCCAGCCGGGCCAGGTGGCCGCGGTCTCCCACGGCTGCCCGTCGGCCCTCTTCAAGGGCGTCAACATCCTCAACACCACGCAGGAGGCGGGTCGATGAGTTCCCGTACGTCCCGTACGCCCCGTACGCCCCGTACAACCCGTACGTCTCGTACGACCGCGCCGCACGAGATCGTCGAGCGGGCGCTGGCGCTGTCCCGGGCGGACGGCTGCGTGGTCATCGCCGACGAGCGCTCCACCGCCAACCTCCGCTGGGCGGGCAACGCCCTGACGACGAACGGCGTCACGCGCGGACGCACGCTCACGGTGGTCGCCACCGTCGACGGGAAGGAGGGCACGGCCTCCGGGGTGGTGTCGCGGTCCGCCGTCACCGGGGACGACCTGGAGCCCCTGGTGCGGGCCGCGGAGGAGGCCGCGCGCGGCGCCGGTCCCGCCGAGGACGCGCAGCCGCTGGTCACGGGGGTGCCGGAGGCGCCGGACTTCGTGGCCGCGCCGGCCGAGACGTCGTCGGCGGTGTTCGCCGACTTCGCACCCGCGCTCGGTGAGGCGTTCGCACGCGCGCGTGCCGGCGGCCGGGAGCTGTACGGATTCGCCAACCACGAGATGGTGTCGACGTACCTGGGGACGTCGACGGGGCTGCGGCTCCGCTCGGACCTGCCCACCGGCACGCTGGAGCTGAACGCCAAGTCGCCGGACCGGTCGCGGTCGGCGTGGGCGGGCCGGGCCACCCGGGACTTCAAGGACGTCGACCCGGCGGCGCTCGACGCGGAGCTGGCCGTACGCCTCGGATGGGCCGAGCGGCGCCTGGATCTGCCCGCTGGCCGCTACGAGACGCTGCTGCCGCCGACCGCCGTCGCGGACCTGCTGATCTACCAGCTGTGGTCGGCTTCGGGCCGGGACGCGGCCGAGGGCCGGACGGTGTTCTCCAGGCCGGGCGGCGGCACGCGCGTGGGCGAGCGGCTCAGCGAGCTGCCGCTGACCCTGCGCAGCGACCCGGGCGAGCCCGGTCTGGAGACGGCGCCGTTCGTGGTGGCGCACTCCTCCGGCGGCGACCAGTCGGTCTTCGACAACGGGCTGCCGGTGTCGGCGACGGAGTGGATCAGCGGGGGCGAGCTGGCCCGGCTGACGACGACCCGGCACAGTGCCGCGCTGACCGGGCTGCCGCTGGCCCCGGCCGTCGACAACCTGATTCTGGACGGCGGCACCGGCCGCTCGCTGGAGGAGATGGTCGCGGGCACCGGGCGGGGGCTGCTGCTGACCTGCCTGTGGTACATCCGCGAGGTCGACCCGGCGACGCTGCTGCTGACCGGTCTGACCCGGGACGGCGTCTATCTCGTCGAGAACGGCGAGGTCGTCGGCGAGGTGAACAACTTCCGGTTCAACGAGTCGCCGGTGGACCTGCTGGGACGGGCCGCGGAGGCCGGGCGCACCGAGCGGACGCTGCCGCGGGAGTGGGGCGACTGGTTCACCAGGGCCGCGATGCCCGCGCTGCGGGTCCCCGACTTCAATATGAGCTCTGTCAGCCAGGGCGTATAACCTCGTAACCGCTTCATGGACCGAATCAAGGAGACACGAGAACCGTGACGGACATCGTCGACGAGCTGAAGTGGCGTGGGCTGTTCGCCCAGTCCACCGACGAGGACGCTTTGCGCAAGGCGCTCGCGGACGGTCCCGTCACGTTCTATTGCGGTTTCGACCCGACCGCGCCGTCCCTGCACGTCGGGCACCTGGTGCAGGTGCTCACCGTGCGCCGGCTCCAGCGGGCCGGGCACCGGCCGCTGGCGCTGGTCGGCGGGGCGACGGGCCAGATCGGCGACCCGCGCCCGACCGCGGAGCGCACGCTGAACTCGCCGGAGACCGTGGCCGGCTGGGTCCAGCGGCTGCGCGGCCAGATCGAGCCGTTCCTCGACTTCGAGGGCGAGAACGCGGCCGTCATGGTCAACAACCTCGACTGGACCGAGGGGCTCTCCGCGATCGAGTTCCTGCGGGACATCGGCAAGCACTTCCGGGTCAACAAGATGCTGACCAAGGACTCCGTCGCGCGGCGCCTGGAGTCGTCGGAGGGCATCAGCTACACCGAGTTCAGCTACCAGCTGCTCCAGGCCATGGACTTCCTCCAGCTCTACCGGAGGTACGGCTGCACGCTGCAGCAGGGCGGCAGCGACCAGTGGGGCAACCTCACGGCCGGCCTTGACCTGCTGCACCGCCTGGAGCCGGACGCCACGGCCCACGCGTACGCGACGCCGCTGATGACCAAGGCGGACGGCACCAAGTTCGGCAAGACCGAGGGCGGCGCCGTCTGGCTGGACCCGGAGATGACGACGCCGTACGCGTTCTACCAGTTCTGGCTGAACGTGGACGACCGGGACATCTCGGGCTACATGCGCATCCTGTCCTTCAGATCCCGCGCGGAGCTGGAGGAGCTGGAGCGGCAGACCGAGGAGCGGCCGCAGGCCCGTGCGGCGCAGCGCGCGCTGGCCGAGGAGCTGACGACGCTGGTGCACGGCGCGGACCAGACCGCCGCGGTGATCGCCGCGTCCAAGGCGCTCTTCGGCCAGGGCGACCTGGCGGAGCTGGACGAGCGGACGCTGGCGGCGGCACTGTCGGAGCTGCCCCACGTGCGGGTCGCCGAGGCGGGCCAGGTCGTCGACCTGTTCGCCGAGGTCGGTCTGGTCGCCAGCAAGTCGGCGGCCCGCCGCACGGTGAAGGAGGGCGGCGCCTACGTGAACAACGTGAAGGTCGCCGCCGAGGACGCCGTCCCCGCCGCCGAGGACCTGCTGCACGGCCGCTGGCTCGTGCTGCGGCGCGGCAAGAAGAACCTGGCCGCGGTGGAGGTCACCGGCGCCTGAGCGGCCCGGCCGGGGGCGGCGACGCGTACGGCGAGGGGCGGTCCCGGATGCCGGGGCCGCCCCTCGCCGCGGGTGCGGTCAGGTGGTGTGCCGCTGTTTCTTGTTGCCCCGCACCGCCATGTACACCATGTCGCCGATGGCGACGATGATGACCGCGGCGACGAGCTGGAAGATGTGCCGCCACCAGTCGATTCCCGCCGTGGCGTCGACGCCGGCCGCGCGGGCGACCGCGTTGCCGACGATGGCACCGAGCATGCCGAAGATCGTCGTCAGCCACAGAGGGCTGTGCTGCTTGCCCGGAATGATCGCCTTGGCGATCAGACCGAGCACGAATCCGACGATGATCGCCCACAACCAGCCCATGGCTGCCTCCTCGTACGGCTCTACGTGAGCATTACGGCCACTCTCGGGCCGTACCGCGAACGGCGCACGGCGGATACGTCCGAACGGGGGACACCCCCGGGCGCCCGTGCGCACTCCGATCGCTCCCGCACGTGGCGCCCCGGTCTCGTAGGCGGCGCAGCCGCGGCGTAACGTGGGAACAGTCCCGCGCCGGGCACCCCGAGCGGCCGTGGACGGGTACGGGCGGGGAAGCTGCTGTGCGGGCGGAGGGTGGAATGTGATGCGGAAGCGGAGCGGCGGCGGCAACGCCCAGGTGTTCCGGATCACCGGAGCCCGGACGGGGCTGGACGAGGACGTGCGCGGGCGGCAGCGCCGGTACGTCATCTCGATGTCGGTCCGCACGCTGTCGGTGATCCTCACGGCGGCCCTGTGGAACGTGGAACGGCACGTCGCGATCGTGACGCTGGTCCTGGGGGCGCTGCTCCCCTACGTCGCGGTGGTCATCGCCAACGCCGGGCGGGAGAACGCGCCGGGTCTGCCGTCGACGTTCGTCACGGCGCCGACGCCGCCGATGCTCGAAGCGCCGGGCGCGTCGGCCGGTTTCGCGGAATCCGTGCCGGAAGACTCCGCAAGCGACCGGACAGCGGGTGTACGCGGCGAACCGCACGACCGTTCCTGATCGGATCTGACCGTTCAAGACCGGTGATCATGTTCATGCCGAGTCGGCGAACTGCTCCATCGAATCGCGTTGTTCCGTGTCGGGCGGCGGGCTGGCCGTGACATACTCGGTAAGCGCTCCGCATCCCCCGTCGGAGCGACGGACCGACGCCGGGCAGCTCCCCCCGTGGCTGCTCGGCGTCGCCTTTTCTGCGACACCTTCTGCGACACCTTCTGTGAGACTGAGCCGTGAGTGACGAGACCGACGCCGCCGTGTGTTCCGCCAAGGGCTGCCGTGTTGCCGCGGTGTGGGTGCTGGCGTGGAACAACCCGAAGGTGCATACCCCTGAGCGGCGTAAGACGTGGCTCGCGTGTGAGGAGCATCGAGAGCATCTCTCGCAGTTTCTCGGGGTGCGGGGGTTTCTGAAGGACGTCGTCCCCTTCGAGGAGTGGGTGCAGCGGGGCTGAGGAGGGGTGACCGGTGCGGCGCCGTCGTGGCTTGTCGCGCAGTTCCCCGCGCCCCTTGCGGGGCGCTTCTCCTCGGGGGGTTTCAGCCGCCGATCGCTGACATCGGGCGGTCCGGCTGGATGAAGGTCGGGTCGTCGAGGCCCGCTCCCGCCTTCTTGCCCCACATGGCCAGGCGCCAGACGCGGGCGATCTCCTCGTCGGGGGCGCCGGAGCGCAGGGCGGCGCGCAGGTCCGTCTCCTCCCGGGCGAAGAGGCATGTGCGGACCTGGCCGTCGGCGGTGAGCCGGGTGCGGTCGCAGGCGGCGCAGAACGGGCGGGTGACGGAGGCGATGACACCGACCCGGTGCGGGCCGCCGTCGACCAGCCAGCGTTCGGCCGGGGCGGAGCCGCGCTCGTCGGCGCCCTCCTCGGTCAGCTCGAAGCGGGTGCGCAGCGACTCCAGGATGTCACCGGCGGTGACCATGCCCTCGCGCTTCCAGCCGTGCTGGGCGTCCAGCGGCATCTGCTCGATGAAACGCAGCTCGTAGTCGTGCGCCACGGCCCAGGCCAGCAGGTCGGGGGCCTCGTCGTCGTTGAGCCCCGGCATCAGGACGGAGTTGACCTTGACCGGGGTCAGGCCCGCCTCGTGGGCGGCGCGCAGCCCCTCCAGGACGTCCTTGTGCCGGTCACGGCGGGTGAGGATCTTGAAGATCTCCGGGCGGAGGGTGTCCAGGGAGACGTTGACCCGGTCCAGGCCCGCCGCCTTCAGGGCCGCCGCCGTGCGCTTCAGGCCGATGCCGTTGGTGGTGAGGGACATCTGCGGGCGCGGCTCCAGGGCGGCGACACGCTCCACGATGCCGACGAGACCGGGGCGCAGCAGGGGCTCCCCGCCGGTGAAGCGGACCTCCTCGATCCCGAGGGAGGTCACGGCGATCTCGATCAGCCGGACGATCTCGTCGTCGGTGAGGAGGTCGGGTTTGGCGAGCCACTGCAGCCCTTCCTCCGGCATGCAGTAGGTGCACCGCAGATTGCAGCGGTCGGTCAGCGAGACCCGCAGGTCGGTGGCGACTCGACCGTAGGTGTCGATGAGCACGTGTGCCCCCTCCCTCGACGGCGACCGGTGGAGCTTTTCTCTCCTCCGCCTCCTGCGAGCCTACGTGACACCGGTGACATCGACAGCGGCCGGAAGCCACGAGGTACGCGCCGGCCCCGTCGTAGGGATCTACGACGGGGCCGGCGCGCGGGGTGAGTCAGTGGGCGCCGGTGCCGGTCAGGGACCGGACCTCCAGCTCCGCGTACTTGCCGGCGTCCGGGCGCTCCTTGGACAGGACGGTGCCGAGGAAGCCCATCAGGAAGCCGAACGGGATCGAGATGATGCCCGGGTTCTTCAGCGGGAACCAGGCGAAGTCGACGTCCGGGAACATCGACGTGGCGTCGCCGGAGACCACCGGCGAGAACAGCACCAGGCCGACGGCGACGACCAGACCGCCGTAGATCGACCACAGGGCGCCCTGAGTGGTGAACCGCTTCCAGAAGAGGCTGTAGAGGATCGTCGGCAGGTTGGCGGAGGCGGCGACCGCGAAGGCGAGGGCGACCAGCCCGGCCACGTTCAGGTCGCGGGCGAGTGCGCCGAGCGCGATGGAGACGATGCCGATGAAGACGGTGGCCCAGCGGGCCGCCTTCATCTCCTCCTTCTCGGTGGCCTCGCCCCGGCGGATGACGTTGGCGTAGATGTCGTGCGCGAAGGACGAGGACGAGGCGAGGGTGAGGCCGGCGACGACGGCGAGGATGGTCGCGAAGGCGACCGCCGAGATCGTGGCGAGCAGGATCGCGCCCCACGCGGAGTCGACGCCGCCGACATGCAGGGCGAGCAGCGGCGCGGCCGTGTTGCCGGACGGGTTGGAGTCGGTGATCTCCTTCTGCGAGATGAGCGCGGCGGCGCCGAAGCCGAGCGCGATGGTCATCAGGTAGAAGGCGCCGATGATGCCGATCGCCCAGTTCACGGACTTACGGGCGGCCTTGGCGTTGGGCACCGTGTAGAAGCGGATGAGGATGTGCGGCAGGCCGGCGGTGCCGAGGACCAGGGCGATGCCGAGGGAGATGAAGTCCAGCTTGGTGGTGCCGGTCGCGCCGTACTGGAGGCCGGGCTCCAGGAAGGCGGCGCCCTTGCCGCTGTTCTCGGCGGCGGAGCCGAGCAGGTCGGAGATGTTGAAGTCGAACTTCAGCAGCACCAGGAAGGTGATCAGGAGGGTGCCGGTGATGAGCAGCACGGCCTTGACCATCTGCACCCAGGTGGTGCCCTTCATGCCGCCGATGGTGACGTAGACGATCATCAGGACGCCGACGAGGGCGACGATGAGGACCTTGCCCGCGTCGGAGGTGATGCCGAGCAGCAGGGAGACCAGGACGCCGGCGCCCGCCATCTGGGCCAGCAGGTAGAAGATCGAGACGACGATCGTGGAGGTGCCGGCGGCGGTGCGTACGGGACGCTGGCGCATCCGGTAGGCGAGGACGTCGCCCATCGTGTAGCGGCCGGAGTTGCGCAGCGGCTCGGCGACCAGGAGCAGGGCGACCAGCCAGGCGACGAGGAACCCGATGGAGTACAGGAAGCCGTCGTAGCCGAAGATCGCGATGGCGCCCGCGATGCCGAGGAAGGAGGCGGCGGACATGTAGTCGCCGGAGACCGCGAGGCCGTTCTGGAAGGCGCTGAACTGGCGTCCGCCCGCGTAGAAGTCGGCGGCGTCCTTGGTCTGCCGGCCGGCCCAGACGGTGATGAAGAGCGTCGCGACCACGAAGACCGCGAAGAGCGTGATGATCAGCGGCCGGTGCTCGCTGGCCTCGTTGGCCGCCAGGAAGAACTGCTCGGGGGCGGCCAGGGGGAAGTGCTCGGGGGTGCTCACGCGCCGCCCTCCATCCGGGTCTTGATGGCCTCGGCCTTGGGGTCGAGCTTCGCGGCGGCGTGCCGCGAGTACCACCAGGCGATGAGGAAGGTCGTCACGAACTGGGCGATGCCGAGGACGAAGGCGACGTTGATGTTGCCGAAGAGCTTCTCGCCCATGAAGTCGCCCGCGTAGTTCGACAGCAGCACGTAGAGCAGGTACCAGGCGACGAAGGCGATCGTCAGCGGGAAGGCGAAGTTACGGAAGGAGCGGCGCAGTTCACCGAACTCTTCGCTCTGCTGCACCTCGGTGAACTCCTCGGTGGTCGGGAGCCGGTGCTCCTGTTTCGAGGGGGGCGGTGCGTCGGTGGCCACGGATTCTCCTCGTACTACGGGCATGAAGGCTGTTCCTGACAGGTGCGGGGGCTGATCTGGCTCGGGCTCCCTGACCAACGACACGGCGCGGCCCCGGCACCGGTTCAACGTCCTTCGGCGCCACTTTCCGAAGTCGTGCCCGGCCGGTCATTGCTGGCCAGGGACCGGGGGCGATAGCTTCACGGTGCACCACCCGACATGTACCTGTCCGGGCGCTCACCCGCGTCCCGGGTGGGTTCCGCCTTCGGATGATGTGGAGAACCCATGCCTCATCTGTGCTCCAGACGCCGGTCCTCGGCGCGCTGCGCGCGGTGAAGTGACCGGCCGACGGCCACCCTCATCCGTACCGGCTTCACCCGCACGACACGCACCGTCCGCACCATGGAAGAAACCGGAGAGTCTGTACATGACCGCGTTCCTCTCGCGTCACCGCCGCGCACTGGCGATCCCGGCCGGCATGGCTGTGGCGACGGCCCTCGCCTTCCTGCCCAACGTCCAGGCCGCCGCCGCCGAGGCGCCGTCCGTCGCCGCCGACGGGGACTCCTTCAGCTACGTCGTCAACGTCAAGGCCGGCAAGGCGCCCTCCGCCGAGATCAAGCGGGCGATAGCCAAGGCCGACGGCACCATCGTGACGTCGTACGACCGCATCGGCGTGATCGTCGTCCACTCCGCCAACCCGGACTTCGCCAAGAGCGTCCGCAAGGTGCGCGGGGTGCAGTCGGCCGGTGCCACCCGGACGGCGCCACTGCCGTCGGCCGCGACGACCGACGAGGGGACGCCGCGGGAGCTGACCGCGAAGGAGGTCGCCGCGGCCGAGGCCGCCGCGGGCCAGGACCCGCTGGAGGGCCTGCAGTGGGACCTGCCCGCCATCAAGGCGGACAAGGCCCACGAGAAGTCGCTCGGCTCCAGCAAGGTCACCGTCGCCGTCCTGGACACCGGCGTGGACGACACCCACCCGGACCTCGCGGCCAACTTCGACCGGAAGGCCTCGGTCAACTGCGTGTCGGGCAAGCCGGACACCACGGACGGCGCCTGGCGGCCGACCGGGACGGACAGCCCGCACGGCACCCACGTGGCCGGTGAGATCGCCGCCGCGAAGAACGGCGTCGGCATGACGGGCGTCGCGCCCGGCGTGAAGGTGTCCGGCATCAAGGTCGGCAACCCGGACGGCTTCTTCTACACCGAGGCCGTGGTGTGCGGCTTCGTGTGGGCGGCCGAACACGGCGTCGACGTGACCAACAACAGCTATTACACCGACCCGTGGTACTTCAACTGCAAGGACGACCCGGACCAGAAGGCGCTGGTCGAGGCCGTCACGCGGGCCACGAAGTACGCGGAGCGGAAGGGCGCGGTCAACGTCGCCGCGGCCGGCAACGAGAACTACGACCTCGCCTCCGACGAGATCACCGACCCGGTCTCCCCCAACGACTCCACGCCCTCCGACCGGGTGATCGACCCGTCGGAGTGCTACGACATCCCGACCCAGCTGCCGGGTGTCGTCACGGTCGCGGCGACCGGCGCGAAGGGCATCAAGTCGTCCTTCTCCAACTACGGCCGCGGGGTCATCGACATCGCCGCGCCCGGCGGTGACTCGACCGCGTACCAGCCGCCGGCGGCGCCCGCCACCAGCGGTCTGATCCTGGGCACGCTGCCCGGCGGCTCGTGGGGCTACATGGCCGGTACGTCGATGGCGTCGCCGCACGTCGCGGGCGTGGCCGCGCTCATCAAGTCGACCCACCCGCACGCCTCGCCGGCCCTGGTGAAGGCGCTGCTGTACGCCGAGGCCGACGCCACCGCGTGCACCACGCCGTACGACATCAACAACGACGGCAAGGTCGACGCGGTCTGCGAGGGCCCGAAGAACCGCAACGGGTTCTACGGCTGGGGCACGGCGGACGCGCTGGACGCCGTGACCAAGTAGGCACCGGCCGCGCGCGGCACGGCCGAGGGGCCGGACGGGACCTCCCGTCCGGCCCTTCGCGCACCCGTCGGGCCCGCGTCCGCCGTCGGGGCCGCGTCCGGCGTCCGGCCCTTCGTCACCCTTGGCCGCCCGTACTCACCCGTACGTGTCGACCCGTGCGGCAGAATCACCGGCGTCGCCCGGGAGGGGGGTGGCGTACCGCCGGGCGTCGGTCTGGATTTGCCCGGGTCGGGGCGGCTGGTGAAGATCTTGGGGTGACCTTGACAAGAACCACGCCTCCGGCCACCGGGACCCGGGGCCGCGCCCGGCGGGGCTCCGGGCACGGCCGGGCCGTGGCGGTCCTCGTGCTGGTGGCGCTGGCCGCGCTGATACCCCTGCTCGGCCCCGCGCCCGCGCTGCACGGCACCGGCGAGGCCGCCGCACCCGGCACCGGCGCCATCGCGCTGCTGCGGGCCGTGCTGTTCGCGGCCCTGTCCGTCCCGCTGGGCGAGCTGTTCGTGAACCGGCTGGCCCGCTCCCTGGACGGCGCTCCCCCGCTCACGCCCCGCGGCTGGTCCACGTACGCGGCGGTCACCGGTTGCGTCGCCGCGCTGGGGCTCGCCTCGGTGGTGGCCACCGGGAACCTGGTGCCGGACGGGCTCGCCGACATCGACGTCGGCGGCCTGTACTCCACCCGGGACGGCCGGCTCGCGCTGCTGGAGGTCAACGCCTTCCTGGTGGCCGCGGTCTGCTCGGCCTCGCGCCGGCCGGGCACCCAGGTGTGGCCGCTGGCCGCGGTGGTGGTCGCGGAGGCGCTGCGCGCGCACCCCCCGACCGAGCACACGGCGCTGCTCGGCTCCGGTCTGACCCTGATCCACCTCGGCTGCGCCGCGCTGTGGACAGGTGGTCTGCTGCATGTGCTGCGCACCCTGCGCCGGTGGCACGGCGCGGAGGCCGGTCCGGCGCTGCTCGGGCTCTACGCGCGCGTGGCGGCCGTCCTGCTCGCCGCCATCACGGCGACGGGGGTGTGCAGTTCGCTGCGCCGGATGGAGCCGGGCACGATCCCGCACCAGCTGACGGACACCGCCTACGGGCGCGTGCTGCTCGCCAAGGTGCTCCTCGTCGCGGCGGTCGCCGCGCTCGCCCTGTGGGCGCGGCTCCGGCTGGGCCGCGCCACCGATCCGCTGGCCGCCTGCTCCCCCGCCCGCGCGGAGGTCGCCCTCCTGGGGGTGGTGGTCGCGGTCTCGGGGCTGCTGACGGCGCTTCCGGTGCCCATCCGCTGGTGACCCGCGCGGAGGCCGGTCGCGGAGGCCGGTACGGAGTACTCACCGGCCGCGCGCGCAAGGGCCCCCGGGGTCCCGGAAGTTGACGGAACGGCCCGGCGGGCTGCCCCCTCGGGGACGGCGCTGTCAGTCGCGGCCCGTATCCTCAGGGACCATGCTCGAAGACCGCACGCCCGCAGTGTCCTCCCCCGCACCGTGGCCGGCCGCGTATCCGCAGGGATACGCGGTCGTTGACGTGGAGACCACCGGCCTGGCCCGCGACGACCGCATCATCTCGGCGGCCGTCTACCGCCTGGACGCGCGCGGCGAGGTCGAGGACCACTGGTACACGCTGGTCAACCCCGAGCGGGACCCGGGCCCGGTGTGGATACACGGCCTGACCAGTGACGTGCTCGAAGGGGCGCCTCTCTTCCGAGACGTCGCCGAGGAGTTCGCGGCCCGGCTCGACGGCCGGGTGCTGGTCGCGCACAACGCCGTCTTCGACTGGCAGATGATCGCCCGCGAGTACGCGCGCGCGGAGCGCGAGGCGCCGGTGCGCCAACGGCTGTGCACCATCGCCCTCTCCAAGGAGCTGGCGCTGCCGCTGCCCAACCACAAGCTGGAGTCGCTGGCCGCGCACTTCGGTGTGGTGCAGCAGCGGGCCCACCACGCGCTGGACGACGCGCGCGTGCTGGCCGAGGCGTTCCGCCCGAGCCTGCTGGCCGCGGCGGCCGGCGGGGTGCGGCTGCCGCTCCTCGAATGCCGTCCGCTGACGGAGTGGACGGACCGTCCCGCGCCGCGCATCGGCCGCCAGGCGGGCTCCGGAGGTTACCGGCCGGGTGGTTGGCGCCCCGCCCGTAAAAGGCCCGCATGCCCGCATCCCAACCCCGGTCGGTACGAAGACGGCAAACCGCTCAAGCAGGGCATGCGGATCGCCTTCTCGGGTGACACGTCGACCGAGCGGGAGCTGCTGGAGGACCGCGCCGTCGAGGCCGGTCTGCACGTCGCGACGAGCCTGTCCCGGCTCACCAGCCTGCTCGTCACCAACGACCCCGACTCGGGCACGTCGAAGGTGGTCAAGGCCCGGCAGTTCGGTACGCCTGTGGTGGACGAGGCGGCGTTCGGACAACTGCTGCGGGACGTGGAACCGGCGGACGGGTGACCTGTACGGACGAGCGACACCGGCGGGCCGGTGCCCGTACGGACGGGTGACGCGGACGGGCCGGTGTCCGTACGGACGGGTGATCGGCGGGCGACTCGCCCGGCCGCCGCTCGCCCGTGTCCGGGTCACGGCCCACCCTGTGGCCCATGGCGACATGTGAAGTCTGCGGCAACAACTACGGCATGACCTTCGAGGTCCACGCGCAGGGCGCGGTGCACGTCTTCGACTGCTTCTCCTGCGCGATCCACCGCATGGCCCCCATCTGCGAACACTGCCGGGTCCAGATCATCGGCCAGGGCGTCGAGGTCGAGGGCCACTGGTTCTGCGGCGCGCACTGCGCCCGCGCGGAGGGCAGGACGGGGGTCGTCGACAAGGTGTGAGGGGCTCCGAGCCCGTACCCGCCTGCTGCCGCCCCGCGACCGAGTTGTACGGTCGTGGGGTGTACCGCTTCCTGTTGTCCCGGCAGTGGGTGATCCTCACGCTGATCGCCGTGCTCCTCATCCCCACGATGATCGAGCTGGGCTTCTGGCAGATGCACCGCTACGAGGAACGCACCGCCCGCAACGACCTGGTCGCCGAGGCACTCGACTCCGACCCGGTACCGGTCGAGCAGCTCACCTCCCCCGGCGCGACCATCACCTCCGCCGAGCGCTACCACAACGTGAAGGCGACCGGCCGCTTCGACACCGACCGCGAGGTCGTCGTGCGGCGCCGCACCGACGCCGACGACAACATCGGCTACCACGTGCTCACCCCGTTCGTCCTCGACGACGGCAAGGTCCTGCTGGTGAACCGGGGCTGGCTCCCCGCGGACGGTCCCAGCCAGACCGAGTTCCCGAAGATCCCCGCGCCGCCCGCCGGGGAGGTCACCCTCACCGGCCGGATCATGCCCGACGAGACGACCGAGGCCAGCGGTATCAAGGACCTCAAGGGCCTGCCCGACCGGCAGATCATGCTGATCAACAGCGAGCAGCAGGCCGAGCGCCTCGGCGCCGAGGTGCTCGGCGGCTACGTCGTCCTCACCACGCCCGAACCGGCGAACGGCACCCCGGAGCTGATCGGCCGGCCCGGCAACGAGGACGCGGCGCTGAACTACGCGTACGCCATCCAGTGGTGGCTCTTCTCCGCGGCCGTCCCCGTCGGCTGGTGGTTCCTGGTGCGCCGCGAGGCCCGGGAGCGCTCCGAGACGGCCGACGACGGCGACAGCGGCGACGGTGCCGAGGACGCGGAGGCGGCGCCGGCCGCCGTGTAGCACCGCCGTCGCCACCGGCCCCCGTACCGCCCGCGTACGCCTTGATTGCCCCGGCACCCACCGGGAAGACGGAACCGCGTGCATCCCCGTAACGAGGCCCGTAGCGCCCCCACCGACCGTGCAGCCCGCATAGAGGACTACGCGCTCATCGGCGACGAGCAGACCGCGGCCCTGGTCGCCACGGACGGTTCCGTGGACTGGCTGTGTCTGCCCCGGTTCGACTCGGCCGCCTGCTTCGCCCGGCTGCTCGGCGACGAGGAGAACGGCCACTGGCGCATCGCGCCGAAGGGCGCCGACCGCTGCACGCGGCGCGCCTACCGCCGCGACACCCTGGTCCTGGACACCGAGTGGGAGACGGCGGACGGCGCGGTCCGGGTCACCGACCTGATGCCGCAGCGCGACCGCGCGCCCGACCTGGTGCGGATCGTGGAGGGGCTGCGCGGCGAGGTGACCGTGCACAGCGCGCTGCGGCTGCGCTTCGACTACGGCGCCGTGGTGCCGTGGGTGCGGCGCGGCGACGGGCACCGGGTGGCCGTCGCCGGACCGGACTCGGTGTGGCTGCGCAGCGAACCGGAGGTGCGCACCTGGGGCGAGGACTTCGGGACGCACGCGGAGTTCACCGTCGCGGCCGGGGAGAAGGTCGCGTTCGTCCTCACCTGGCACCCCTCGCACGAACCCCGGCCGCCGCTGATCGACCCCTACGAGGCACTGGAGCACAGCGTCGCGGACTGGCGGGCCTGGGTCTCCCGCTGCCGCTACACCGGCCCGCACCGGGACGCCGTGGTGCGCTCCCTGATCACGCTGAAGGCGCTCACCTACAAGCCGACCGGCGGCATCGTCGCCGCGGCCACCACCTCGCTGCCCGAGGAGCCGGGCGGCGTGCGCAACTGGGACTACCGGTACTGCTGGCTGCGCGACTCCACCCTCACCCTGAGCGCGCTGCTGGCGGCCGGGTACCTGGAGGAGGCGGAGGCGTGGCGCGACTGGCTGCTGCGCGCGGTCGCCGGCTCCCCGCAGGACCTGCAGATCATGTACGGCCTGGCCGGTGAGCGCCGGCTCCCGGAGTACGAGCTGCCGTGGCTGTCCGGCTTCGCCGGGTCGAGGCCGGTGCGGATCGGCAACGACGCCGTCAGCCAGCTCCAGCTGGACGTGTACGGCGAGGTCATGGACACCCTGACGCTGGCGCGGGCCGCGGGCATCCCGGCCGAGCCGCAGGAGTGGGAGCTGCAACGGGCGCTCGTCCAGTGGCTGCGGACGGCGTGGCGGCGGCCCGACGAGGGGCTGTGGGAGGTGCGCGGCGGGCGCCGGCAGTTCGTGCACTCCAAGGTGATGACGTGGGTCGCGGCCGACCGCGCGGTGCGCACCCTGGAGGAGCAGCCGGAGCTGGGCGGCGACCTGGAGGGCTGGCGCGCGTTCCGTGACGAGGTGCACCGGGAGGTGTGCGAGAAGGGCTACGACCCGGAGCGGAACACCTTCACCCAGTACTACGGCTCCCGCGAGCTGGACGCCGCGCTGCTGTTCATCCCCCGCGTGGGCTTCCTGCCGCCGGACGACCCCCGGGTGACCGGCACGATCGACGCGGTCTCCCGGGAGCTGACCCGGGACGGCCTGGTCCGGCGGTACAGCACCACCGACAGCGCCGACGGCGCGGTGGACGGCCTGCCGGGCGACGAGGGCACGTTCCTGGTGTGCTCGTTCTGGCTGGCGGACGCCCTGCACATGGCGGGCCGCACCAAGGAGGCCCGGGAGCTGTTCGAACGGTTGATGGAGCTGACCAACGACGTGGGGCTGCTGGCCGAGGAGTACGACCCGGTGGCCGGCCGCCAGCTCGGCAACTTCCCCCAAGCGTTCAGCCACATCGGGCTGGTGCACACCGCCCTCGCCCTGTACGGCGACAAGGAGGCAGGATAGGGCCATGGATCTTGGACTGAAGGACCGGGTGTACGTCGTCACCGGAGCCACCCGGGGACTGGGCAACGCCACCGCGCGGGAACTGGTCGCCGACGGTGCGAAGGTGGTCCTCTCCGGCCGGGACGAGAAGAGCGTGGTGGAGGCGGCGACCGCGCTGGGGCCGAACGCGGTCGGGGTGGCCGCGGACAACGCCGACCCGGCCGCCGCCGACCTGCTGATCGCCACCGCCCGTGAGCGCTTCGGCCGCTTCGACGGCGTCCTGGTCAGCGTCGGCGGCCCGCCGGCCGGTCTCGCCTCCGACATCACCGACGAGCAGTGGCAGTCGGCGTTCGAGACGGTCTTCCTCGGTGCGGTGCGGCTCGCGCGGACGGCGGCGACGCAGCTGGAGGCGGGCGGGGTCATCGGTTTCGTGCTGTCCGGCTCGGTGCACGAGCCGATCGCGGGGCTGACCGTCTCCAACGGGCTGCGGCCGGGGCTCGCCGGGTTCGCCAAGTCCCTCAGCGACGAGCTGGGCCCGCGCGGCATCCGCGTCGTGGGCGTCCTCCCGGGCCGTATCGACACCGACCGGGTCCGTCACCTGGACAGCCTCTCCGCCGACCCGGCCGCCACCCGCACGGCGTCCGAGTCCCGCATCCCGCTGCGCCGTTACGGCGCCCCCGAGGAGTTCGGCCGCGCGGCGGCGTTCCTGCTGTCGCCGGCCGCGTCGTACGTCACGGGCGTCATGGTCCCGGTCGACGGCGGCGCCCGGCACGGTTTCTGACCACCGGGCGAGGGCGGCGTCCGGGACGGGCCGTACGCCGGGCGCGGGGAGCGAAGTGATCGCTCGCGCAGTTCCCCGCGCCCCTTGCGGGGGCGTTCACCGGCCTCCGGCGCCGGGTGCCGGCCGTCGGTTCAGGTGACCCGCTCCGCACGGTGTCCGACTCCCTTGAGGCGGACCTCCGTGGGCAGGGCGTCGGCGCCGGCCGACGAGCGGGCGTGCGCGAGGGCGCCGCCGGTGAGTCCGTCGAGGGCGGCGCCGGGGTCGACGTGCGGTTCCAGCTTCAGCCGTACGCGTGCCCGCGGTGCCGTACGGCGGCCGGTGAGCCGTACGTCCGCCCGTGCGACCCCGTCCAGGCGCCCCGCCTCCTCGGCGCACGCGTCCTCCAGGGCCCGGCCGCGCAGCACCGCGCCCTCGCCGTCGCCGGTGTCCACGAGGACCTCGGCGAGCCGGCGGCGGCGCAGTACGGCGACGAGCCACCACAGCGCGAGCAGCAGCAGGACGGCGAGCACGGCGATGACCACCGGCCACCACCAGCCGGAGTCCCGCCACCGGGTCCGCCGCGCGTCGCTCAGCAGCACGTCGTGGGGTCCGTCGTGGATCCACCAGGAGGGCGGCGACACCCCGAGTCCGACGGCGAGCACGGAGCCGCCGAGCACCAGCAGGACGAGTCCCGCCAGTGCGAGCAGCACCCGGTTCACGGTCCTGAGCACCGCTGTCACCCCTTCCGTCCGGGCCGCCGCACCCGTACCGACACACCGGGCGGCCGGGAGAGCCCCAGCCCGCGCACGGTGTCGGCGAGCGCGGTGTCCAGATCGCCGCGTACGTCGTCCAGTTCCCGGAAGTGCGACACCGCGCGGACCTTCGCCTTCGAACGGCGGGTGCGCACCTTCACCGACTGCACCCCGGCGACCTCCATGGCCCGGTCGCGCAGCACCGTGGCGGCGGCGTCCCGGTGCAGTCCCGCCCGTACGTCCGGATGGGTGCGGCGCATCGGCAGGACCGACCGCAGCCCGGGGGTGAGGGCGAGCAGGAGCAGCCAGAGGCCGAGGGCCGCGGTGATGCCCGCGCCGACCAGCACCCAGGTGTCGTCCAGGGGACGTTCGGCGAGCTGCCGGGCCAGTTCGCGGCGCCAGCGCATGCCGGGCCGGTCGGCGCGCACGGCGACCACGTCGTAGAGGAAGGCGACCGCGAGGGCCAGCAGGAGCAGGGCGGCGATGCCCGCGGGGACGCGCCGCGCCGACCAGAACCGGCCGGCCCGGCCGTGGTGCGGCGGGGCCGGGGGCGGGGTGTTCTCCGCGCCGGGGTCCTTCTCCAGGACCGGCGCTCCGGCCGTGGCGCCCTGAGGCGCTGCGGGTTCGCTCATCGCGTCCTCCCCTGTGCCGCGCCGTACTCCGCCGCCGGGTGCAGCCGCTCCACCCGTACGGTGACCTCCGGTACCTTCATGCCCGTCAGCGTGGAGACCCGCTCGGCGACCCGGTGCCGTACCCGGCCGCAGCGGGCCCCGACGTCGCAGGGGTAGTCGAGTTCGAGGTGGACGCGGACGCGAGCGGCGCCGTGGTGCACGACGACGCTCGCGTGGGGGCGCGCCGCGTCCGGCGGGAGCTGGCCCACCGCCTCGCGCGCCGCCTGGGCGGCCACCTTGGCGACGACCCGGTCGGCGATGCGCGTGGCTCCGCGCTCGCCGGACGGGACGGCGCCGTGCGGCGCGGGCGGCTCGGCGACCGCACTGCTCACGGCGGTCACCGCCGGCGGTCGTCGCGGCCGCGGAAGAAGTCGCCCAGCTCCATGTCGCCCTCCAGGAACCGGCCGACCACGAAGCCGACGGCGCCCAGGGCCGCCACCAGCAGAAAGGCACCGAATCCGCCGAAGTATCCGGCGAAGCCCAGCGCCATGCCGGCGATCATGCCGACCACGGCCATGTTCACTGTGCGCTCCCCTCAGGTTTCGTTGGTGGACGTGGTCTCACTGGATCCGCGGCTCCGGCTGGTCCTCGTCCTCGTCGTCCGGGAGCTTGACGTCGCTCACCGCGATGTTGACCTCGACGACCTCCAGACCCGTCATCCGCTCCACGGCCGTGACGACGTTCTCCCGCACATCGCGGGCGACGTCGGCGATCGACACGCCGTATTCGACGACGATCTCCAGATCGAGTGCCGTCTGCTTCTCGCCCACCTCGGCCTTCACGCCGCGCGTCACCGACTTGGAGCCGCCGGGCACGCGGTCGCGCACGGCGCCGAAGGTGCGGGACATGCCGCTGCCCATGGCGTGCACGCCCGCCACGTCGCGGGCCGCCATTCCGGTGATCTTCTCCACCACACCGTCGGCGATGGTGGTCCGGCCCCTGCTGCCGGGGTCTCCGCCGCCACGCCTGACCGACTGTCCCTTGCCCGCGCCCAGGCCCTCGCCGCCGAGGTCCTGACCGGGCCGGTTGCGCTCCGTGGTCTCGCTCATCGCCGTCCGTCCCTTTCGGTGGGTGTTCCTGGGACCACGTTAAGTGTGGTTGCGCTCTCCCGCGCCGGGGATGCGGCAGGCTGGACGAATGACGACGGCCGATCGGTGGACACGGACAGTTCGGGAGCAACTGGGACTGGGCAGGTTCCTGCCGCTGGGTGACGCCCGGGACGGGGCGTGGATCGCGGAGCGAGCGGCGCGTGACGTGCTGCTGAGCGTGGCGGCGGGTCTGCCGGGGGTCCGCCTGGAGCACCTGCGGATCGCGCCCGCCGAGCCGGACGAGGCGGCGGAACC
Source organism: Streptomyces sp. CRN 30 (assembly GCF_034105845.1). Taxonomy (NCBI): domain Bacteria; kingdom Bacillati; phylum Actinomycetota; class Actinomycetes; order Kitasatosporales; family Streptomycetaceae; genus Streptomyces; species Streptomyces sp. CRN 30. The sequence goes on from NZ_JAVRHI010000397.1 coordinate 23,794, forward strand.
GGTCGTACCGCCGCCGCCGAGCGCGCTGCCGCCCGCACCCCTTCGAGTGACGGCCGACCTCGCGGCGACGGCGTCCGAGCCGCTGCCGGCGACGGCCGCGCGGGTGCGGGCCACGCTGGCCGAGGCCGCGGCGCTCCGGATGGGGCTGGTGGTCTCGGACGTGGACCTGCGGGTGACCGCGCTGCTGGACGCGGCGCCGGAACCGGCCGCGCCGGATGAGCGGGCGGCCGGGGAGCACGACGGGAAGCCGGCCGGGGACGGCGACGAGGGCCGGGCGGGCCGGGCCGCGCTGGCGGTCACGGGCGTGACCCGGCTGACCGGCACGCTGGGACGGCCGGTGCACTTCTCGGAGCCGCCCGCCGAGGCGGTGCTGCCGAGGCGGCATGTACGGGTGGAGTGCGCGGTGGGTGCGGATCTCCGCACGGTGGAGGTGGCCCGGCGGATCCGCGCCGCGGTGTCGGAGGCGCTGCCGGACCACCCGACGGTGGCGGTGCTGGTCACTGCCGTCGGCTGACGGAGGTCCGTCTGCTGGCCGCGGGCGCGTGGTGGCTGGTCGCGCAGTTCCCCGCGCCCCTTGCGCGGGCGCCCCTTCAGGGGCGCGGGGAACTGCGCGAG
>NZ_JAVRHI010000398.1:0-42600 GCF_034105845.1 Streptomyces sp. CRN 30
CAGCAGCAGGTGGAGGCAGTACAGGCGGCGGCGCACCCGCTCCGTGCCGGTCAGCTCGGCGTGGCCGTAACCGCGCATGAAGGGGCGGGAGTCGCCGAAGGCGGAGGGCAGTTGCGCTCCGGCGAAGCCGTTCTCGATCAAGGGGTCGCCGTAGAAGGCGCGTTCGTGGTCGATGATCGAGACGATCTTCCCGTCCCGCACCAGGACGTTGCCGGCCCACAGGTCCCACTCCACCAGACGCGGCTCGGTCACCTCGTCCAGGCTGCCGGCGTGCCCGTCCAGGACCTCGCGCACCACGTCGTAGCCCCGGCCCAGGTCGACGTCGCGGCGCTCGCCGTCGCCGAGGACGTCCTCGACCATGCCGGTGAAGACCCGGCGCCAACTGGGGTCGCCCGGGCCGGTCAGCGGGCCGAAACCGTCGCCGCGCAGGGAGTTCAGCTCCCGGTTGGCCGCTCCGAGCTGCTCCAGGTAGGCGTCGCGCTCGACGGCGCGCAGCCCGTCGGCGATGACGCCCAGGTTGTCGGCGTCGACGTAAGGCATGAAGAAGTAGTCGGCGTCGCACAGTTCATGGCTGCGGTCGGCGAAGTCGACGGCCGGGACCGGCACCGAGGTGTGCGCACGGACCAGGTCCAGCATGCGCAGTTCGGTCGCCATGGCGCCGCGTTCGTAGGTCATCACCTCCACCGCGGGCGGCGGGGCGATCTTCAGCACCACCTCGGCACCGTCGCGCAGGCGGATGCGGTAGGCGACGTTGAACCACCCGTGCCCGAGCTCGGCCGCCCACCCCTCCCCCTCGGGGACACGGTCCGGCCCGTAGGCCCGCCCGACCATGGCCCGCAGCGTGGCGGTCGGCTGCCGGTTCTTGGTGACGCTCTCCACACCAGGGTCCTCTCGGTGGCGGTGACTGCCCCGGTCGCCGTCGGCGACCGGGAACGATCCCTACCATCCGGATGAGGACCTGGGCTACGGGCGGCGGACACCGCCCCACACCCGTGCGTCAGGCCGCCACCAGCGCGGCCTCGCGCTTCCAGAAGCCGGAGAAGGTGATGCGGTCCTTCGCCATGCCGATCCGGTGGAGGTGCCTGCGTCCCTCGGTGGCCAGGGTGGACTCCCCGACGACGAAGGCGTAGCCGGACGCGTCGGCGCGGGTGTGCTCGAGCAGTTCGCCCAGGGCCGCCGCGCCGGGGACGGAGGTGTGGTCCTCGCGCACGACCCAGGTGACGTCCATTCCGGACGGCGCGTCGAGCTCGCGCCTGTCGTCGGCCGTGGGCACCTCCTGGATGAGCCGGCCCACGGTCCCCCGCGGCAGGGAGCGCATGATGCCGGCGGTGGCCGGGAGGCCGGTCTCGTCGGCCACGACGACGACCTCGGAGGCGTCCCGGGGGCAGTCGAACAGGACGCCCTGGTCCAGTACGGCGAGCAGGTCGCCGGGGCGGGCGCGGCACGCCCAGATCGCGGCCCGGCCCTCGATCTCGCCCGTGGGCCCGCGGTGCACGACGAAGTCGATGTCCATCTCCGCCGCCTCCGGACGGAAGTCGGCCACCGTGTAGTTGGCGCAGTGCGGCCGCTCCGCGTCGGGGATGGCCAGGTAGGGCTGCCACCAGCGGGTGCCGGTGAACTCGGGCAGCCGCAGGCGGGATTGGTGGGGCAGCCGCAGGAACAGCCGGAACCAGTGGTCGTAGCCCAGCCACGGGAAGTCCGCGAGGTCCGCCCCGGTGACGGTCAGTCGCTGCATGGAGGGGGAGACACGTTCGGTGCGCACGACCTCGGCGCGGAACATGCGCGGGTGCTGCGGCACGAGCCGGTGATTCTTCGCCATGAGAGAACGATAGCGCGTCAGTAAGGTGAGCCTTACCTGCCTCACCTGCCTTACCTGCCTCACCTGCCCTATGTGCATCTCTTGCTCGAACCCGGCCGGTGCGGCGCCGCTCGGCGGCGGCGCACCGGCCGGTCGAGCTCCTATCGGGTCACGTCACAGCTCTTCCCTCCTAGGGTGAAGGCCCGTGGATCGGCCGGCGAGCCGCTCGCCGTGCCGTTGAAGCCGAAGTTGACCGTGGCTCCGGGTGCGAGCGTGGTGTTCCAGCTCTCCGGCCGTGCGACCACGTCCCGTCCGGACTGGGTGACCCTGGCGCTCCACGCCTGGGTGATCCGCTGGTCGTCGGCGAAGGACCACTTCAGCTCCCAGGGGCTGATCGCGGTCCCGCCGGTGTTCTCCAGCGTGACCTGGGAGGTGAAGCCGTTGTTCCAGCGGTACGAGTGGTAGGTGACCTCGCACACCTCGTCGCCGCCGGGGTTCCCGCCGCCCGGCTCCCCGCCGCCGAGGTCGTCCAGGTACGAGGCGACCCAGGCCAGCGGGGCGTTCCAGTTGATGGTGATCTCGTTCGTCGCCCAGGACTCGATGTCGTCGATGTAGCACATCGCGGGCGCGCAGCCCTGGAGCTTGTCCTGGGCGACCGGGTCGTCGATGCCGACGTTCGGGCCGCCCGCGACCGAGCCGGGCGCCGGGTTCGGCAGTGAGGCGTCGAGCTGGTGCGCCCAGAAGCGGTGGTGCTGGTTGCGGGAGTCCCGCTCGCCGTAGCCGGTGACGTAGGACTGGTTGAGCGGGTTGCGGCCGAGCAGGTACTCCATGCCGTGCAGCACCGCGTCCCGGTAGCCGGTCTCACCGGTCAGGTCGTGGGCCGTCGCGAGGACGACCATGTTGTTGAGGACCTGGCTGTTGGAGCCCCAGACGTAGGCGTCGTTCCCGGGGGCGTACGGCACTCCGTAGGCCGAGTTCCGGGAGTCCTCCGCATAGCCGTCGGCAGCCTCGACCACCGTCGCGCGGACCGAGGACAGCTGGGCGCCGGTCAGGTCGTTGGGCACGGTCGCCAGGCTCAGCGCGCCCAGCCCGCCCGTGGCCCCCCAGGAGAGTCCGCCGCGCGGGAAGACCGCGTCGGTGTCACCGTGGATCGGGGACCCCAGCACCGCCTGGCGGAAGGCGTTCTCGCCCGTGGTGACGAACAGTTCGGCCGCCGCCCAGTAGAACTCGTCGCGCACGTCGGTGTCGGAGTAGGCGCCGCCGCCCACACCGTCGTCCGGGTCGGCCAGCACGTCCGGGTGCGCCTTCGCCGCCGCCCAGGCGCTGCGGGCCGTCTCCAGGCACTCGGCGGCGAACTCCGCGTCGTGACTCTCGAAGAGCCGGGCGCACTGGGCCGCGGTGGCCGCGACGTTCAGGGTCGCCGCCGTGGACGGCGGGTGCAGCTCGCGCGGCTGCGGGTCCGCGGACGGGAGCAGCGGCAGCCCGGTCCAGGCCCGGTCGTGGATCTTGTGGTGCACCATGCCGGCCAGCGGCTCGCCCTCCGGCACCTGCATCCGCATCAGGAAGTCGAGCTGCCAGCGGGCCTCGTCCAGGATGTCGGGGACGTCGTTGCCGCGCTCGGGCACCCGGAGCTTCCCGTCGCCGAGGGCGGTGCCGTCCGCGCCCTCGGTGTGCAGGGTGCGCTCGTAGGTGGCCATCACCTGGGCCACGGAAATGCCGCCGTTGACGACGTACTTGCCGTGGTCGCCCGCGTCGTACCAGCCGCCGGAGACGTCGAGCCGGTAGTCACAGACACCGGCCTGGCACGGCACGTCGGTGTCGCCCTGGTTGGGCGCCACGCCGATGTGCCCGGCCGGGCGCGCGTACTCCTCACCGACGAGGTCCGCCTCGATCTCGATGCCGCTGCGATTGTGGTAGAAGTACGCGAGCGCGTCGCCGCGCAGGCCGGAGTAGAGGTCGTCGCCGATGGTGAACGGCTCGCTGGTCTCCTCGCCGATGGTGACGGTGTATCCGTCACCGGCCCCGGTGAACGCGCCGAAGTCGAAGGTGTGGACGTTCTGCCGGGAGGTGGAGTCGACACCCGCCGGACTGGTCCTCCCCCGCGCCCGCTCGGTGCCGCCGGCGTCCTTCAGCACCCAGGTCTGCGGCTCGGTGGTCTCGGTGACGAAGGTCCCGCTCTTGGGGCCGTCGGTGAGGTACCCGACCTGGTTGACCCGTACGGGAGATCCCGTGTCCGGCTCGTAGACGGGCGGCTCCGCGCCGCCGGTCAGCGAGACGTCGTCCACGCAGAAGGTGTACGCCCCCGCGCCGCCGCCCGCCTGGAAGGCGAGCTGGGCCGCCGTGTGGTCGGCCGCGGCGGTGAAGACGTGCTCGAAGGTCTTGGCCGTCGTCCCGACCGGGTCGGCAGCGTTCAGCTCGGCGGTGTACGGCTCGGCGGCCATCTGCACGTTGGCGCGGACGGTGAGCGGGGCGGTGGAGGAGGCGGTGTAGCGCAGGGTGTAGCTCTCGCCCGCGGTGAGGGGCAGCCTGTTCTGACCGAGGATGGCGTCCCAGGGGTTGGCCGTACCGGCGGGGACGTCGGCGCAGAGGCGTCCGTCGACGACGCGGCCCGGGGAGTTCTCGGTCCACCACCAGCCGGTGGTGCCGGCCGAGAAGTCGCCGTTGGAGACGAGTTCGGGCCCGTCCGCCGCGCGGGCCTCGGCGGCGGTGGCGGACCCGGCCAGGGCGCCGCCGAGCAGCGCGGCCGCCGCGACGGCGGAGAGCACCGCGCGTCTGCGGCGGTGCCGGTGTCCGTGCCGGGCCGGTGGGGGCAGCGGGGGCCGGGTGGAGGCGAGGTGGGTCACGGCTTCGTCCTTCCGCGCGGGTGGGGCGGGGCGGGGCGGTGGTGACGTGAGGTGAGCGGTGGGGTGCTGGGAGCGCTCCCACGGCATCGTGGTGCCGCCCCGACCCGCCGTCAAGGGTTGTGACCGACGGAACCGACGGATACGGGGCGGAGCGATCACGAGCGTGGTGCCGAGCTGCCGGAGCGGGCCAGCCAGCGGCCCTCGTGCCGGCTCACCCGTACCGGGCGGCCGAAACACGCCGACATGTGCCCGTCCGTCAGGACGTCACCGACCGGGCCGCTGGCGTGCACCCGGCCCTCGCGCAGCAGCAGCGCGTGGCCGATGGCCGGGGACAGCTCCTCGAGGTGGTGGGTGACCGTGACGGTCGTCAGCCCGGGCCGCCCGGTGGCCAGCCGGTGCATGGTGTCGATCAGGTCCTCCCGCGAGGGCAGGTCGAGCGCGTTGAACGGCTCGTCGAGCAGGAGCAGCGCCGGGTCGGCCATCAGCGCGCGGGCGATCAGGATCCGGGCGCGCTGGCCACCGGAGCAGACACCGTACGGCCGGTCCGCCAGCTCCTTGATGTCCAGCTCGGCCAGGAGCGCGTGCGCGCGCTCCCGGGTGCGCGCGTCGTACTGCTTCCACAGCGGCTGCACGGTCCCGGTCGCGCCGGTGAGGACCACGGTGTGCCCGGTGGCGTCCCCGGGCACCTTCTGCGCCGAGGAGACCAGTCCGATGCGGGCGCGCAGTTCACGCACGTCGACCCGGCCGAGCCGGTGACCCAGCACTTCGACCGTGCCCGCGGTGGGGTGCATCAGCGCGCCGACGAGCCGCAGCACCGTCGTCTTCCCCGCGCCGTTCGCCCCGAGCAGCGCCCAGTGCTGGCCGGACCGTACGGTCCAGTCGACGCCGTCCAGGATGGCCTGTCCGGTGGTGTGCCGCCGTACGCTCGCGCCGCTCAGCTCGGCGACGACGGGTACGGACGGGCCGGGTGCGGCCGGGCCGACTGTGGACGGGCCTGGTGCGGTGGTGCGGTGTCCCATGCGTGTCTCCTCCTGGGGCCTCCTGGGGAGGGAGATTAGCTGTAACCACCAACCACATGTTGCGCCGTCCACCGCCTGGACCGGTACGGGCCTTCAGGCCGCCGAGGCCTCGACGGCCGGGTCCGGCCGGGTCGGGCTCGCCGTCGCCCCCGGTACGACGCGGCGGCGCCGGCTCGGCAGGCCGAGGGTCGGGTGGGCGACGCCCCAGGCCGCGCCCTTGCAGACCAGCTCCTTGTAGAGGGCGGCCAGCCTGCCGGTCAGGACCGCGCCGACGGCCCGGTCGTCCGCGGTGACGTACTGGATGAGGCCTTGCCCGCGGCCCAGCGAGATGCACTGGTTGAAGTAGCGGATCGACGCGTGGGGAAGCCTGTCACCGGTGAGGCGTGCCGCGATGGCGTCGGCGGCCTGCCATGCGGTGGGGATGCCCGAGGCGCACGACATCCGCAGCGGCTTCCCGCCGGGGCCCGTCACCATGGCCGCGTCGCCGATGGCGTACACGTCCGGGTGCGAGAGGGAGCGCATGGTCCCGTCGACCACGATCCGGCCGGTGTCGTCGGCCTCCAGGGCGGTGGCGCGCACGATCGGGTGGACCGCGAAACCGGTGGTCCACACGGTCACCGCGGCCGGTACGGCGGTGCCGTCGGCCGTGACGACGCGGTCGGCCTCTACGGCGGTGACGGCGGCGTGCTCGAGCACGGTGATCCCGAGCGTGCCGAAGACCTTCCGCAGGTGCCCGCGGCCCCGGTCCGAGAGCTGCTCGCCGAGGCCGCCTTGGACGGCGACGGTGACCGCGAGGTCCGGGCGGGTCTCGGCGACCTCGGTCGCGGTCTCCAGGCCGGTGAGGCCGCCGCCGACGACGACCACGGGCTGTCCGGCGTCCAGTGCGGCCAACCGCTCGCGCAGCCGGAGCGCCCCGGGCCGGCTCGCGATCTCGTGGGCGTGTTCGCCGGCACCGGGGACGCCCAGGTCGTCCCAGCCGCTGCCGAGGGCGTACACGAGGGTGTCGTACTCCAGCTCCTCGGCGCCGCCTGTCGCGCCGATGCCGCCGTTCGCGCCGACGCCGACGACGGTGACGGTCTTGCGGTCGACGTCGACGCCGGTCACCCGGGCGAGTCGCAGTGCGACGCCGGTGCCCGCGAACAACTCGCTGAAGGGCCGGGGCCTCAGGTCCTGGCCGGCCGCGAGCTGGTGCAGGCGGACGCGCTCGACGAAGTCGGGCTCGGCGTTGACGACGGTGATGGCGACGTCGTCGCGGTGCAGCCGCCTGGCGAGACGGCCCGCCGCGCTGGCTCCCGTGTATCCGGCGCCGAGGACGATGATGCGGTGCTGCATGTGCCTGCTCCTGTCTGCGCGGGTCCGCCCCTGGTCCGGTGCGGTTCACCCCTTCGACCGGACAGCACGCCGTTCCCTGACGGGAACACGCGCGATGTGAAGCACCTCACAGCGTCACGATCAGGGAGCGTCATGATCAGAAGGCGTGGAACAGGGGCTCTCCGTGATCGGCGGCCGCCCACGCCCCGGTCGCGCGGACGAGCTTGTCGGGGTTGGCCTGGCTGCGGACCGCGGCGATGCCCTCGCCGGTGACCTCCAGGCACACGATGCCGACGACCCGGCCGCCGACGACCGCGACGACGGCGGGGCCGCCGTTGACGGTCGTGACGTGCATGCCGGGCGAGCCGCCCACCAGGGCGCGCTTGGACGCCGCCGGCTTGAACAGGCCCCGCAGGAACTTCGCGACCGCGAGGGCGCCCCCGAACACCTTGGCCCGGGCCGGGATCTTCCCGCCGCCGTCGCCGACCGCGACGACATCGGCGGTCAGCAGCCGCACGAGCGGCTCGGTCCGTCCGCTGGCGGCCGCCGCCAGGAACTCCTCGACGATCCGGCGCGCGGCGGCCTCGTCGACCTCGCCGCGGGCCCGGCCGTTGCCGAGGTGCTTCCTGGCGCGGTGCAGGATCTGCTGGCTGGCGGCCTCCGTGAGGTCGAGGATGTCGGCGATCTCCCGGTGCGGGTAGTCGAAGGCCTCCCGCAGCACGTACACCGCCCGCTCGCTGGGGGACAGCCGCTCCATGAGCGTGAGGACCGCGTACGAGACCGACTCGCGCTGCTCCGCGGTGTCGGCCGGGCCGAGCATGGGGTCACCGCCGAGCAGCGGCTCGGGAAGCCACTCGCCGACGTAGGTCTCGCGCCGCGCACGGGCCGAGGCGAGCTGGTTGAGGCACAGGTTGGTGAGCACCTTCGTCAGCCAGGCCTCGGGCACCTCGATGCGCTCGACGTCGGCGGCCTGCCAGCGCAGGAAGGTCTCCTGCGCGGCATCCTCGGCCTCGCTCGCGGAGCCGAGGAGGCGGTAGGCGATGGCCTCGAGACGGGGCCGTGCGGCCTCGAACCGTTCCACGTCCTTCATGGTCAGCGGCATGGCCCCGGATCCTAGCCGGGGACGGCCGGACGGGGTACCGGGGCCCGGCGGGCGGGTCGTGGAGCAAGGGACCCACTACGCCCCCACCGCTCCTGGACGCGCCACAGCTCGTCTCACATGATGGAATCAACTTTCCGGAACATAAGACACCTGAGATCTTTAACCTGCCCGTACAGTCCGCACGGCCCCGGCGAGGAGGACGTGTGCGGAGGTCCGGGCCCTCGGCGACCGATCTCCCACCTCGCGCGAAAGACCGAGCAATGTCCGCACCAGCCACAGCCACCGGACCGGCCCAGGCACCCGTCAACTCGCGGTCCCGTGTCCTCATCGCCAGCCTCATCGGCACGACGATCGAGTTCTACGACTTCTACATCTACGCGACCGCCGCCGTACTGGTCTTCCCCAAGCTCTTCTTCCCGGGCGGTGACCCGACCACGGCACTGCTGTCGTCGTTCGCGGTGTTCGGCGCCGCGATGGTCGCCCGCCCGATCGGGGCCGTCGTCTTCGGGCACCTCGGCGACCGGCTCGGCCGCAAGCGGACGCTGGTGGTATCGCTGCTGACCATGGGCATCGCCACCTTCCTCATCGGCGTCCTGCCCACCTACGCGCAGGCCGGCTGGATCGCCACCGCGCTGCTCGTGCTGATGCGGCTCGCGCAGGGCTTCGCGCTCGGCGGCGAGTGGAGCGGTGCCGCGCTGGTCGCCACCGAGAACGCGCCCCGCGGCAAGCGGGCCCTGTACGGCACCTTCCCGCAGCTGGGCGCCCCGCTCGGCTTCATCATCGGCAACGGCCTGTTCCTGATCATCGGGGCGCTGCTGCCGTCCGAGGCGGGCGCCGACCCGACCCAGCCCTCCGACGCCTTCACGAGCTGGGGCTGGCGCATCCCGTTCCTGTTCTCCGCCGTGATGGTCGTCATCGGCCTGTGGGTGCGGTCGCGGCTGGTGGAGTCGGCGGTCTTCGCCAAGACCCAGGAGACCGGGAAGGTGCGCAAGCTGCCGCTGGCCACCGTGGTCCGCGACCACTGGAAGCAGCTGATCCTCGGCACCTTCATCATGCTGGCGACGTACGTGCTCTTCTACCTGATGACCACGTTCTCGCTGAGCTACGGACGCACCGCGAAGGACGCGGACGTGCCCGGCCTGGGCTACAGCTACACCACGTTCGTCCTGATGATGATCTTCGGCGTGCTGTTCTTCGCCGTGTTCACCCTCGTCTCCGGTCCGCTCGCCGACAAGTACGGACGGCGCGCCACCCTGATCTGGATCACCGCCGCGATCCTGGTCTTCGGACTGGTCTGGGTGCCCCTGATCGGCCTGGGGACGCTCGGCGTGGTGCTGTGGCTGGTGCTCGGCTTCACGCTGATGGGCATGACGTTCGGGCCGATGGGCGCGCTCCTGCCGGAGCTGTTCCCGACGAGCGTGCGCTACACCGGGTCCGGCATCTCGTACAACGTCAGCTCGATCCTCGGTGCGGCCGTCGCCCCGTTCATCGCGGTGGCGCTGTGGGACGCCGGTGACGGCTCGCCGTGGCTGGTCGGGGTCTACCTGTCCTCGATGGCGGTGCTGACGCTGATCGCGCTCCTGCTCGGCAAGGAGACCAAGGACGTCTCCCTGGAGGACGGCGAGACCGCCGCCGGCGACGACGGCACGCGCGCCGCGGCCGCTCCCTCGTCCGGTTCCTGACCCGACTCCGACCGGCGTCCACCCGCAGCGGGTGCGCCTGTGGGCCGCCTCCCGGCAGGGAGGTGGCCCACGGGCTTCCCGGGCGCTCGGCCGCGGTCGGCGGTTCGCTCAGCCGAGCCCGAACCGGCTCGACCATCCCAGTACGTCGGCGGTGGACGCGTTGCCCCCGCACACCACGAGCCCGAGGCGGGCCCCCTCCCCCACCCGGTCGAGGACCTGCCGCGCCGCGGGCAGCAGACAGCCGGCGGCGGGCTCCGCCCACACCTTCGCGTGGTCGGCGAGGTCGAGCACCCCCTGCACCGCCTCCCGGTCCGGAACCACCAGCACCTCCTCGACCAGCGCGGACACGTGGTCGTACGTCAGCTGCGACACCGACGGGGCGCTGAGCGTGGTCACGATCGACGACAGCGCGACCGGTACCGGACCGCCCGCGGCCAGCGCCTTTGACATCGACTGGGCGCCCCGGGTCTCCACCCCCCAGACCCGTACCCCCGGGCGGCGGGCCCGCAGCGCCGCCGCGACGCCGGTGATCAGTCCGCCGCCACCGATGCTGACCAGCACGTCGGTCAGTTCACCCGCGTCCTCGGCGAGCTCCAGCCCGACCGTGCCCTGTCCGGCGATCACCACCGGGTCGTCGAAGGGGTGGAGCAGCGTCAGGCCCTCCTCCCGCAGCCGGGCCGTCAGCGCGAACGCCTCGTCCATGCCGTCGGTCAGCCGTACCGACGCGCCGGCCCCCTCCGCCCTCGCCACGGAACGCGCGGGCGCCGTACGGGGCATGACCACCGTGGCCTTCACGTCGAGGGCGGCGGCCATCACCGCGACCCCGATCCCGTGGTTGCCCCCGCTGACCGCCACCACCCCGGCGGCCCGCTCGGCCTCGCCGAGCGCCAGCAGTTTCGCCGCCGCCCCGCGCGCCTTGAACGAGCCGGTGCGCTGCAACAGTTCCAGCTTCACGGTGACCGGGGCACCGAGCAGCGCGGACAGGCCGGGGCTGGGCAGGGTCGGCGTACGCACCACATGGGGGGCGATCCGCTCGGCCGCGGCTTCGACATCGGCGATCCCTATCACGACGGTCATCCTTCCGGCACGCTCCTCGGGCACGGGTCGGTGACTCGCGCCGCCTCGCACACTGACGCGCGACACGACGCTGGTCAACATCATCCAGACCTCCTGCCCTAACTCTCCGCTCATACCTGGTCACTCTGCGATACGTTGGTGGGATGAACGCGACTTCCTCTTCACGGCGACAGCTCCTGTCCGTGGTGGCCGGTGCCGTGGCCGTGCTGTCGAGCGCGGACGGGGCCCGCGCCCACGAGGACCCGGACGGACGGAGATGGAGCGGCCCGTGGACCCGCGGGTCGAAGGAGGCGGTGGTGCGCGCCATGCCCGAGGCGGTGGCGCGTGCGCGTACGGCCGTGTACCCCTTCGGGGCGGTGCTGGTCGCGCTGGACAGCGGCGTCGTGGTGGCGGGAGCCGCCAACAGCGCGGAGGACGGGGACACCACCGCCCACGCGGAGATGAACCTGGTGAGGGAAGCCGCGGCCAAGGGCGTGCGGTTGCGGGACCACGCGGTGGTCAGTACGGCCGAGCCCTGCCCCATGTGCGCGGGGGCCCTGCTATGGACCCGTGTTCCCGTCGTCGCTTTCGGAACGTCCAACGCCCGGCTCACGGCTCTGGGCATTCCGCAGATCGACATGGCCTTCGAGTCGCTCGCACGCCGGTCGTCGGTGGGCGTCAGACCCGCGATCGGTTCCGGCGTACGCGAGGACCTCACCGGCCCCCTGTACGAGGAGCTGGCCCGGCGGTGGCGAGGGACCTCCTGACCGGCTGGACGCGTGCGGGGCGCGGCCGGTATGGCATGCGGGCCGCATGGCGCAACGACCCCGTCGGGCACGGCCGTTGAACCCTGGACGGCGGCCGACGGACGAGCCTCGACACGTACGCTCACAGCATGACGATCACCCATGAGTGGCGGGGCGAGGTCGACAACGCCGCCCTCGACGCCCTGCACGCCGACGGCTTCGGCCATCCGGCCGGTGACACCGACTGGCGGGCACGGGTCGAACGCCACAGTCTCGGCTGGGTCTGCGCGCGGGAGGACGGCGCACCGGGGACGACGGCCGGCCTGATCGCCCCGTGACGCCGCGGGCCGGTCACGTCCCGGCCGCCCAGGGCGGCATCGGCGCGCCCGCTTGATAGGCAAGTGAACACTTGCCTATGGTGTCGGTCATGGCGGGGTCCGGTCCCCCCTCGAGCGCGACTTGACCCGACGGCTCAGGCCCGACACACCGGAGGACACCCATGAAGATTCACCTCACCAGCGTCTTCGTCGACGACCAGGAGAAGGCCCTGCGCTTCTACACCGACGTGCTGGGCTTCGAGAAGAAGCACGACGTCCCGGCGGGTACGGACCGGTGGCTCACCGTGGTGTCGCCGGAGGACCCCGACGGGGTCGAACTGCTGCTGGAACCCTCCGGGCACCCCGCGGTACAGCCGTACAGGACGGCGCTGGTGCGGGACGGCATCCCGGCCACCTCCTTCGCCGTGGACGACGTGCGGGCGGAGTTCGCCCGGCTGCGCGAACTCGGGGTGACCTTCACCCAGGAACCGCTCGAGACGGGCGCGGTCACCACCGCCGTCCTGGACGACACCTGCGGCAATCTCATCCAGATCATGGACGGCGAGTAGGCGGGACCAGGGCGCCTACACTGGGTGCGCGCGTGCGCGCCGGACGGGGCGCGGTGAGACGGGAGAAGGCAGTGACGGACGGGGCCGCGGGCTACGACGATCCGTCCGCCGAACTCCTGGCGGAGGCGGCCGCGGCGTTCGGGCTGCTCGCCTCGTCGGCACGGCTGCACATCATGTGGGTCCTGTCCCAGGGCGAGAGCGACGTGAGCCACCTCGCCGACCGGGTCGGCGGCGCCCTCCCCGCGGTCAGCCAGCACCTGGCGAAGCTGAAGCTCGCCGGCCTGGTGCGGTCGCGCCGTGAGGGCCGGCGGCAGATCTACTACGTGGACGACCCCGACGTGGTCACCGTGGTGCGCGTGATGCTCGGACAGCTGACCGCCCGGTCGCGGGAGGCCACCCCCTCCGTACACCGCCTGCGCGGGACGGGTGCCTGAGCACGTGGCGGCGGCAGGGAACGGCCGGCCGGAGCGCCCCGGCGCCGGTGCCCGGCCCGCGGTCCCGACCGTGCTCGAGGTGCTGCGGCGGCTGGACTCAGGCCCGCGCGGCCTGACCGACGCACAGGCCCTGGAGCGTCTCGCCGCCTTCGGGGAGAACACGGTCCCGGCCCGGCGCACCGCGTCCTGGCCCCGGTTGTTCGCCCGCGGCCTGCGCGATCCCTTCACCCTGGTGCTGCTCTGCCTGGGGCTGGTGTCGGCGGCCGTCCTGGCCTGGGCGACCGCGTGCGTGATCCTGCTGCTGGTCGTGGTGGGCTGCGCCCTGCGCGCCTCGGGGGAACACCGGGCCGACCGCTCCATGAGCGCGTTGCGGGACCTGGTCGCCGGCACGGCCACCGTCCTGCGGAGGGCCGACCGGGACGCCGCGCCGGTGGCCCGCGAGATTCCCGTCGAGGAACTGGTGCCCGGTGACGTCATCCGTCTCGGTCCGGGCGACGCGGTCCCCGCGGACGTGCGGCTGCTGCGGGTGACCGGCCTGACCGTGCGGCAGTCGGCACTCACCGGAGAGTCGGCGCCGGTCGCGAAGGCCGCCCGGGAGGACGCGCCCCGGACCCGCGACGGCGGCGTGTTCGAGCAGCCGCACCTGTGCTTCCAGGGCAGCAGCGTCGCGAGCGGCACCGCCACCGCGGTCGTCACGGAGACCGGCGCGCGGACGCGCTTCGGCACCGCGCACGGCCGTCCGGCCGCCCCGCGGCGGGACGGCGCCTTCGACCGCTCCGTACGCGGTGTCTCCTGGATCCTCATCAGGTTCATGCTGCTCACCCCGCCCCTGGTGCTCCTGGCCGACGCGGCGCTGCGCGGGCGCGGCCTCCAGACGCTGCCGTTCGCGGTGGCGGTGGCGGTCGGGCTGACTCCGCAGATGCTGCCGGTCCTGGTCACCACCTGTCTGGCCCGGGGCGCCGCACTGCTCGCCCGGTCCCACGGGGTGATCGTCCGGAGGCTGCCCGCACTGCACGACGTGGGCGCCGTCGACCTGCTGTGCCTGGACAAGACGGGCACCCTCACCCAGGACCGGCCGGTCGTCGACCGCGCCCTCGACGCCCGGAGCCGGGACGACCCCGAGGTGCTGCACTGGGCCGTCCTCAACGCGTGGTGGACCCTCCAGCTCGCCGAGCTGCCCGTCCCCGACCCCCTCGACGAGGCGCTCCTGGACGCGGCCGAGGACGACGGCCACCTCTCCTGCGACGCGTCGGCGGCCGTCCCCTTCGACCCGGTCCGCCGCCTCGCCACCGCCGTCGTCCACACCCCGGGCCGGCTCGGCACACACACCCTGGTGGTGAAGGGCGCCGTCGAGGCCGTCCTGGAGCGCTGCGTCCTGACCGAGGACGAGCGGGCACGGCTGCGCGGCCTGGCCGGCCGGCAGGCCGCCGGCGGTCTGCGCGTCCTGGCGGTCGCCACCGCCGAGCGCCCGGCCCGCCCGCGCGACTACACCCCGGCCGACGAACGCGGACTCACCTTCCGGGGGCTGATCACCTTCCGGGACGCCCTCGCCCCCACCGCGGCCGAAGCCCTCCGCACGCTCAGCGAGCGCGGCGTCGCGGTCAGGGTCCTCACCGGCGACCATCCGGACACCGCGGCCCGCGCCTGCCGCGACCTGGGCATGTCCGTCGCCCCCGGCGACATCGTCACCGCCGACCGCGTCGACGGGCTCTCCGACGAGCAGGTCGCCGCGCTCGCCGCCCGTACGACGGTGTTCGCCCGCTGCACCCCCGACCACAAGGCCCGCATCGTCCGGGCGCTGCGGGCCGGCGGGCACACCGTCGGGTTCCTCGGGGACGGCGTCAACGACCTGCCCGCCCTGCAGAGCGCCGACGTCGGCATCGCCCCGTAC
This sequence comes from Streptomyces sp. CRN 30, assembly GCF_034105845.1. Lineage (NCBI taxonomy): Bacteria > Bacillati > Actinomycetota > Actinomycetes > Kitasatosporales > Streptomycetaceae > Streptomyces > Streptomyces sp. CRN 30. The sequence continues at coordinate 14,769 of NZ_JAVRHI010000398.1, forward strand.
AGCGCCGCCGACGTCGTCCGCGAGCACGCCGATGTGGTGCTCGCCGCCGACAGGGACCTGACCGCGGTGAACCACGCCATCGGCGCGGGCCGGCACGCGAGCGGCAACATCGTCAGCTATCTGCGCGTCACCCTCTCCTCCAACCTCGGCAACGTCGTCGCGATGCTCTGCGCCGGCCTGCTGCTGCCGTTCCTGCCGATGCTGCCCGCGCAGGTCCTGGCGCAGAACCTGTGCTTCGACGCGGCCCAGCTCGCCTTCGCCCACGACCGCCCGCACCCCTCGCTGTCGCGCCGCCCGACCGTGCTGGACCCCCGCGCCCTGCTCCGCTTCGTCACCGGCTTCGGCGTGCTGAACGCCGCCGCCGACCTGGCCACGTTCGCCGCCCTGGCCCTCGCCCTGCGGGGATCCGGCGGCGGGGTCGACGAGGCGGGCTTCCACTCGGGCTGGTTCACCGAGAACCTGCTGACCCAGGCCCTGGTGATGCTGGTGCTGCGGATGGGCCGCCGGGGTGCCGGAGGGCGTGCCCCGGGTCCTGTCGGCCGGTCCGCGGCCGCGCTGGCCGCCGTCGGCCTGGTACTGCCGCCCTCACCGCTCGGACCGCTCCTCGGCCTGACCTCGCTGCCCGCCCCGTACTACCCGCTGCTCCTCGCCGTCCTCGCGCTCTACACCGCCGGACTCCTGGCGGCCCGGGCGCGGTACGCGCGCCGCCACGGGGAGGCGGAGTACGCCACGGACCGCTGAGGTGGGTCTAGCCGTACGACAGGTCCGAGCACGGATCGTCGTCCGCGGAGCGGGCTCCGTCCGCCACGGACGAGGGGACGGACGTCGGCGCGGGCGAGGCCGAAGCACCGGCACCGGCACCGGAGTAGTCCCGGCCCAGGATCACGTCGATGATGGCGGCATCGGCCCCGGGCTCCAGCGTGGCGCCGGGGAAGAGCGCGGCGACGGTGCGGGCGCGCGCCTCCAGGCCGGTGCCGTACCGGATCACCGTGGTGGTGCGGTCCTGGCTGTCGGCGTTGGCCGTCCCGGTGACGGTGAGGCCGTGCGCGGTGAGCGCCGACGCGGCGCGGGAGGCCAGGCCGGAGGTCGTGGTGCCGTTGTGGACGGTCACGGCGATGCCCTCGCCGTCCACCTCCTCGACGGCTTCGCCGTCGCTCGGCGAGGGCGACGGTGAGGGGGACGTCCCGCTCCCCGTGCCGCCGGCGGCGTCCGTGCCGTCGAGGGTGCGGTCCGCCGCGAGCGCGGCCCACAGCCGGTCCGCGTCCGGCTGGACGACGGCGACGCGCGCGCCCTCGTAGCGCCAGGGCACGGTGACGAACTTCATGTGGTGCAGGTCGACGTCCCTCAGTGACATCACGAAGGAGACGAGCTTGCCCGCGGTGCCCAGGCCCGGGTCGACGGTCATCGACTCGACGGCGGCGTCCGCGAGCGGCAGCAGCCTGGTGGGGGTGAGTCCGTCGCTCCTGACCTTCTTGACCAGGGCGGCCACGAAAGCCTGCTGGCGTTTGATCCGCCCGATGTCGGAACTGTCGCCGATGCCGTGCCGGAGGCGGACGTAGTCCAGTGCCGCCTGGCCTGAGACGTCCTGCTCGCCCTCGTGGAACAGCAGCTCACCGCGGGTGGCGCGGTGGGGGTTCAGGTCCTTCTGGTACACGTCGGCCGGCAGGCACACCCGCACCCCGCCCACCACCTCGGTCAGCGCGGCGAAGCCCTTGAAGTCGACGACGACGGTGTGGTCGACGCGCAGGCCGGTGAGTTCCTCCACCGTGTTCTGCGTGCAGGCCGGGTTGCCCTCGGCGGTCTGTCCGACCGAGAAGGCCGCGTTGAACATGGCGTCGGTCCGGGTGGTGGTCCAGGTGCCGTCGGGAAGTCTGCACGGCGGGATGGTGACCAGTGTGTCGCGGGGGACGGACACGGCCACGGCGTGTTCGTGGTCCGCGTACACGTGCAGCAGGAACGCGGTGTCGGAGCGGCCGACGTCGTCCGCGCTGCCGCCGCCGAGGGCACTGTTGCCGTCGGTGCGCGCGTCCGAGCCGATGACCAGCACGTTCGTCGCACCGGAGGAGTCGGCCACGGGACGGTTCTTCGACAGCCCGTCCCCGTCGAAGGTGTCGATGGCGCCGCTCAGCCGCAGATAGACCCAGCCGAGTCCCGCCGTGCCCAGTACGGCCACGGCCAGCGCGGTGACGAGTGCCTTCCGTATCGGGCCGCGGGTGCCCCGGGGCACCGCCCGGCGGCCGCGCGCCCGGCGCCGGCCGCGCGCGGGTGTGGTCCGGTCGTTGCTGGTGGTCATGCGTGCGCCCTCATCCGTCCGCTCGTACCGGGGGGACGAACGCCCCCGACCCTTGGTTATACACTTGCGCAACAACGCAATCATGACAGACGGTACGGCCCGGCCCGCGGCGCACGCACCCCTGTCCGGCACCGAGAAGGGACGTACCGGAAATGCTCCGCAACGGACTGGAACCGTGGCACCTGTTGCTCGTGGTGATCGTCGCGATCGCCCTGTTCGGCTCGGAGAAACTGCCCGACACCGCCCGCGCGCTGGGCAGGTCGCTGCGGATCCTCAAGAGCGAGACCAGGGCCATGAAGGACGACGCGCCCGCGGAGTAGCGGTGGAAGTGCCCTCGTCCACGCGGTAGTTGAACAGCGGGCGAACAGAGGTCGGCGGCACGCGCCGGGCCGTCCGGACAGGCGTACGGTGACCCCACCGTTCGGCTCCGGGAGTGGCGGGGGACCACCGGTGAATGCAGTGGAGTGGCTGAGCAACGAGAACGTCGTCGCCGTGGGCACATCCGTCCTCGGTGTCCTCGCGGCCCTGGGCACGTCGTTCTACGACCGCCGGGTGCCGCGCCGCAAGCGGATCGGCTACCGCGTGCAGATGGACAGCCCGATAGGTGACGGGGCGTCCTTCGACCCCAACCCGCGCCTCGGGGACTTCGACGTCCCGAACATGGCCGACGCCTCGCTCGTCCTGCTGCGCATCGAGAACGACGGGTCGCAGAGCATCGCCGACGACGACTACACCTCGCCCGAGGTGCACGGACTGACGGCGGAGTTCACGGGGCGCACGGTCCAGGCCGTCTCGGTCACCCAGCCGTCCGGCATCGACCACCTGCGGAACCACTTCACGGACGTCAACGGGTTCGAGTACGACCGCAACAAGGTGCGCATCCCGCGTGTCCCGCTCAACTCCGGTGACCACTTCAAGCTGCTCGTGCTGCTCTCCGGCGGGCCGGTGGAGGGAGAGGTCAAGCTGATCGGCGGCCTCCGGGACGGCAGGGTGCACCGCAACAGGGCGCCCAAGCCGGACGAGAAGGAGCGCACGTTCAGCGTCCCCGCCCGGGTGGTCAGCGGTGCGCTCACCCTCGCCCTGCTCGTCCTCGCCGGCATCATCCTGTTCCGCGACGGCAACCCGATGGGGTGCGAGCGGGGCGAACTGACGGTGACCGGCTCCACCGCCTTCGAGCCCGTCCTCCAGACGCTCGCGGAACAGTACGAGAGCCAGTGCGACGGCGCCGACATCACGGTCCGGGCGCGCGGCAGCGAGGAGGGCGTCGCGGAACTCGCCGCCCTGGGAGCGCGGTCGAAGGACGCCGCCCGGTCCGTGATCACCTTCTCGGACGGCCGGATGGGCGAGCGCTGGAACCTGAAGGAGAAGAAGATCGCCCTGTCCGTCTTCACCCTCGTCGTCCACGAGGACGTCGAACTCGGCCCTGCGGGCCTGTCCCTGCAGCAGGTGCGGGACATCTACGCGGGCCGGTACCAGCGCTGGGGCGAGGTCGTCCCCGGCGTGGCGGAGATCGCCGACCTCCCCGTCGTCCTGGTCAGCCGGGGGGCCGAGTCGGGCACACGGCAGATCTTCCAGGAGCGGGTGCTGCGGGAGTGGGAGAAGGCGCCGAGCACGTCGCTGGACTGCGGGCCGGACGACCACGCCGAAGACACGGTCACCCGCTGCGAGCTGTCCGGCACGCGGGCCGTGCTCGACGCGGTCGCCGCACAGCCCGGCGCCATCGGCTACAGCGAGCTCACCCTCGCGCAGGAGCGGAGCGCGGACGTGCGCAGGGTGCCGTTGGGCGGCGACCTGCCCGACCTCCGGCGGATCGAGGCGGGCGGCAGCCGGTACCCGTACAAGGACATCGAGTACGCCTACACCTACGGCACGCAGGAGCCCGGCAGCCTCGCCGCCGGCTTCCTCGCCTCTTTCGACGAGCCCGCCGGCCAGCAGGTGATCCGGGACAAGGGGCACCTCCCGTGCCTGCGCAACGCGTCGCTGTGCGCATGACGTCCCCGCGCCCGCCGGACGGTACCGCCGGGCCCCACCGCACCGGACGAGCGGCACACGGCCGTACCCTCCCCGGCGCTCCGGCCTGCTAGGACCACGGCGCGGGGGCCTCGCCGGGGGCGAACCGGACGACGAGGTCGGCACGTCCGGCGCCGGCGGCGACCCGGCGGGCGTTGGCCTCGTCGGAGCCGAGGACGAAGGCGCGTGCGTGCTGGGGACTCTTGCCGAACCGTTCGTGACGGGCGATCAGGCGGCGTACCCGCTCGTCCGGGTCCAGCCCCACCCACCAGCAGGCGTCGAGCAGCGGGCGCACCGGTCGCCAGGCGGGCTCGTCGAGCAGCAGGTAGTTGCCCTCGGTGACGACCAGGGGGACGTCGGGCTCCACGGGGACGGCGCCGGCCAGCGGCTGTTCCAGCGCGCGGTCGAAGCCGGGCGCGTACACGGTGTGCGGCCCGTCCGGTCCTGGGTCGCGCAGCCGGCGCAGCAGGGCCGCGTAGCCGTACGCGTCGAAGGTGTCGGGGGCGCCCTTGCGGTCGGCGCGGCCGAGCCGGGCCAGTTCCACGTCGGCGAGGTGGAAGCCATCCATGGGGACGAGGACGGCGCGCCGGGGGCCGAGGGCGTCGACGAGGTGGCGGGCGAGGGTCGTCTTGCCCGCGCCGGGAGGCCCGGCGACACCGAGGACGCGGCGCCCGCCCGCCGCGGCCAGCGCCTCGGCGCGGGTGAGGAGTTCCTGGAGGAGCGTCATGGTGAGCCCACTTTTTCATGATCGTGACCGTGGGCGGATGCGCGGGAGGGCCCTCCGCGTCCGCACCGGCGGAAAAGCGTCAGAGCGCCCCGGTGTCCGGTCGGCCGGCCGGTGCCGGGGATACCTTCTTCGTCGTAGCCGTAGCCGATGTCCTCTCGAACTGCGAACGACAGAATCGAGGCGCCATGCAGCACGCACAGACCGGGTCACGCCCGACCGGCGGGTCACCTCCCGCACTGCCGAGCGTCGACATCACGCTCGAGGTCAACGGCACCCTCCACGCCCTCCGCGTCGACACCCGCGTCACGCTCCTCGACGCGCTCCGCGACCACCTGGGCCTCACCGGGGCGAAGAAGGGGTGCGACCAGGGCGCCTGCGGGGCCTGCACGGTGGCCATCGACGGCCGGCGCGTGGTGTCGTGCCTCGCCCTGGCCGCCCAGTGCGAGGGGCGGGAGATCACCACGATCGAGGGGCTGTCCGCCGGCGGCGGGACGCACCCGGTGCAGGCCGCCTTCGCCCGGCACGACGCGTTCCAGTGCGGCTACTGCACGCCCGGCCAGATCATGTCCGCGGTCTGCCTCCTCGCCGAGGGACGCGCGGACACCGAGGAGGACATCCGCGAGTTCATGAGCGGCAACCTCTGCCGCTGCGGCGCCTACCCGAACATCCGCGCGGCCATTCGTGAGGTACGGGGGGAGCGCTGACGATGCACCCCTTCGAGTACGCCCGGGCCACCGACGCCGACCAGGCCGTGGCCCTCGCCACCGCCGACCCGCGCACCTCGTTCCTGGCCGGCGGCACCACCCAGCTGGACCTCATGAAGGACGGCGTCCTGAGCCCCGCACGGCTCATCGACATCACCCGCCTCCCCCTCGGCGGCATCACGCACACCGCCACCGTCGTCCGGGTCGGCGCGCTGACGACGATGGAGGAGCTCGCGGCGGACCCCGTCGTACGCGGGCGGGTGCCGTTCGTGCGGGAGGCCCTGCTGCTCGGGGCGTCGACGCAGCTGCGCAACATGGCCACCATCGGCGGCAACCTGCTGCAGCGCGCCCGCTGCCGTTACTTCCGCGACCCCACCGTCCCCGCCTGCAACAAACGCTCTCCCGGTTCCGGGTGCGCCGCCGTCACGGGCGTCCACCGCATGCACGCCGTCCTCGGCACCAGCGACCACTGCATCGCCCTGCACGCCTCGGACCTCGCGGTCCCGCTGACGGCGCTGGACGCGGTCGTCCACATCCGTGGCGTGCACGGCAACCGGGCGGTCCCGCTGACCCGGTTCTACCTGCCGCCGGGCGACACCCCGCACATCGAGAACGTGCTGCTCCACGGTGAGCTGATCACCGCCGTGGAGATCCCGCTGCCCGCCGAGGGCACGCGGTCCCACTACCTCAAGGTCCGCGACCGCGTCTCCTACGAGTTCGCCCTCACCTCGGCCGGCGTGGCGCTCGAGCTGGAGGACGGCGTCGTCCAGGAGGCGCGGGTGGCGCTCGGCGGTGTGGGCACCCTCCCCTGGCGCTGCCGGGACGCCGAGGACGTGCTGCGCGGCGCCCGCGCGGACGACGAGGTCCTGCGCGCGGCGGCCGAGGCCGCCCTCGAGGGCGCCCGGCCGCTGCCGGGCACCGCGTTCAAGGTCGAGCTGGCCAAGCGCACCCTGGTACGTACCCTCCGGACCGTCGTAGGAGCACCGTCATGACGACCCTGGGAACCGGACCCGGCAGCGGAACCGGCACGACCGCCGGCGCGGGCATCGACCGCGTGGACGCCCCGCTGAAGGTCACCGGAGCGGCCCGTTACCCCAACGACTTCGCCCTTCCGGGCATGGTCCACGCCGCCCTGGTGGGCAGCACCGTCGCGGCGGGACGCATCCGCGGCATCGACGTGTCGGGGGCCGAGGCGGCCCCGGGCGTGCTGACCGTCATCACCCACCTGACCGCGCCCCGGCTGGAGCCGGGACCGATGACCCTGCTGGGCGGATCACCCCCGGCACCGCTGCGGGACGACCGTGTCCTGCACCACGGCCAGCACGTCGCGGTCGTCGTGGCGGAGAGCGCCGAACAGGCCCGGCACGCCGCACGGCTGGTGCGCGTCGAGTACGAACAGGGCAAGGCCGTGCTCGACATGGACGACCCCCGGGCCGAGATCCTCGTCGACCCCTGGGGGCTGGACACCGAGCGCGGGGACGTCGCCGCCGGGTTCGCCCGGGCGGACGTCGTCGTCGAGGACACCTACACCACCCCCGACAACACCAACAACCCGCTCGGCCTGATGACCACCCTCGCCTCCTGGCACGGCGAGTCGCTCACGGTGCACGACTCCACGCAGTGGCCGCACAACGTCCGCACCACGCTGGCCACCGTCTTCCGGGTGCCGGAGAGCGGCGTCCGGGTCCTCGCGCCGTTCGTCGGCGGCGGCTTCGGCGCCGGTCTGCGGGTGTGGTCGCACGTCGTGCTCACCGTGCTCGCGGCCCGGCAGGTCGGGCGCCCGGTCAAGCTCGTCCTCAGCCGCCCCGAGATGTTCACCTCGGTGGGACACCGGCCCGACAGCGTCCAGCGGATCAGGCTGGGCGCCACGCATGACGGCGACCTCGTCGCCGTCGAGCACGACGGCATCTCGTCGGTCGCCATGGAGGACGACGACTACGAACCCGTGTCGTCCGGTTCGGCCGTCGCCTACGCCTGCCCGAACGTACTGACCCGGGACCGGCAGGCGCGCCTGAACATCCCCTGCCCGGGCTCCATGCGCGCACCGGCCGAGGCGCAGGGCAACTTCGCCCTGGAGTCCGCCCTCGACGACGTCGCCCACGCCCTGGGCATGGACCCCCTGGAGATCCGCCTGCGCAACCTCGCGCACACGCACCCGGTCCTGGGGCTGCCCTGGTCGAGCAACGCGCTGAAAGAGTGCTGGCTGCGTGGCGCCGAGCGGTTCGGCTGGTCGCGGCGCGTCCCCGGACCGGGATCGATGCGGGACGGCCGGTGGCTGGTCGGCTACGGCCTGGCCGGGGTCTCGTACCCCTTCTACCAAGTGCCGTGCCAGGCACGCGCCTCCGTGCGCCGGGACGGCTCCGCCTACGTGCGCAGTGCCGCCACCGACATCGGGACCGGCACCTACACGGTCATGACCCAGCTCGCGGCCGAACTCCTCGGTCTCGACGTCACCCGGGTACGGTTCGGCCTCGGTGACTCCGACATGCCGTACGCGCCGCAGGCCGGCGGCTCCGGTCTCACCGGCGCCCTCGGCAACGCCGTCCACGCCGCCTGCCGTCAACTGGTGCGCCGCATGTGGGCCCTGGTGGCGGAGGACGCAGGATCGCCCCTGCGCGGGTCCTCGCCCGGCGACGTGACGGTCACCGACGGGCGCCTCCACCTCGTCGGGGACACGGGCCGCGGCGAGAGCTACGCGGACGTCCTGGCCCGCCACGGCCTGGAGGAACTCAGCGCGGACGGCCGCAGCACGCCCCCGCTCCCCGAGGAGCTGGGCCTGGCCCCCGCCGGCGCCTTCGGGGCCAAGTTCGTCGAGGTGCGCATCGACCCCGAGCTGGGACTGCTGCGGGTGGCCCGGGTGGTGTCCGCGGTCGACGGCGGGCGCATCCTCAACGAGAAGACCGCCACCAGCCAGATCGTCGGCGGTACGGTCGGCGGCATCAGCCAGGCGCTGTTCGAGGAGACGGTCACCGACCGGGGCACCGGGCGCATCGCCAACGCGACCTTCGGCGACTACCTCATGCCGGTCAACGCGGACGTCCCCGACCTGGAGGTGCTCTTCGTCGGCGGCCCCGACCGCGCGAGCGCCACCGGCACCAAGGGGATCGGCGAGGTCGGGCTGGTCGGCGTGGCCGCGGCCATCGGCAACGCGGTCTTCCACGCCACGGGCCGCCGCCTCCACTCCCTCCCCTTCACCGTCGAGCGGCTCATGCTCTGAGGGTTCGTGTCACCTCCCCGGGCGGGGCCCGGGCGCCCTGCCCGGGGAATGCGGTGTGCACACACAACGGACATCGTTCGTTTATTCGCCTCTTTGGCCGCACACTCCGTCGTTGCGGTGAAAAGCGAGGCGAAAGGGGCGATTCGACCACTCGAGCCCACCGTGATCAGGGTGCGCTCAGCGCTCCCGCGGTCGTGTGATCACGGAGGGCATCGAGAGGGGGGTGTGCCATGGCGGGGGAATCGTCCGGGACGGACGCGGTCGCGATCGTGGGACTGGGGTGCCGGCTGCCCGGCGGGATCGTGGACCTGGCCGGGTTGTGGGAGGCGCTGGAGGCCGGGCGCGACCTGGTCGGGACGGTGCCGGAGGACCGGTTCGAGACCGAGCGGTTCGTCGACACCGCGATGGCGCGGCCGGGGCCATGGACCGGGTCCGTCTCCCGCTGGCCGCCGGCCTCGACGGGCTGGCCCCGGACGGCGGCACCGAGGCGCTGGTCTCCACGGTGACCGGCGGCCCCGTGCCCGCCTCCGGCCTGGACGGCGCCTACTGGTGGCGCAACGTCCGGGAACCGGTCCGCTTCGCCGCCGCCGTCGGGCACGCCCCGGACGCGGGCGTCGACGTACTGCTGGAGGTCGGCCCGCATCCCGTCCTGGGCACGTACCTGCGCCGGATCACCGCCGGACGCGACCGGGTGGCCGTGCTCGCGAGCCTGCGCCGCGACACCGCCGGGCCGGCCGCGCTGCGCGGGTCGCTCGAAGCGCTGATCGCCGTAGGGGTGGAGCCGGACTGGACGCGCTGGTTCCCGCGCCCGCCCCGGGTGGCCGAGCTGCCCGCGTACCCGTGGCAGCGGGAACGGCACTGGAGCGGCGCCCCGCAGCAGTGGGTCGTCAGCAGCGGATCGGGGCGGCTGGACCACCCCCTGCTGGGCGAGCGGATGCCCACGGCGGAGCCCTCCTGGCAGGGCCCCTTCGAGCCCGCGCTCGTGCCCTGGCTGGCGGACCACAAGGTGGCCGGGTCGGTGCTGCTCCCCGCGACCGGTCACATCGAGATGGCCCTGGCCGCCGGCCGGCGGGTGCTGGACGGCCCGGTGGAACTGGCCTGGCTGGAGGTGAGCCGCCCCCTGGTCGTCCCGTGGGACCGGCCCGGGGACGTCCGGGTGCAGCTCGCGTACTCGCCCGACGACGGCATGGTGTCCATCACCAGCACCGAGGCGACCGAATCCGCCGACGGCGCCGGAACCGACGTTCCACGGCCCCGTCCGCACGCCCGGTGCCGGGTCCGTGAGCTGATCGGCGGGCCGCCCCCGCGGATCGATCTGCCCGGGGTGCGCGCCCGCTGTACCCGCCGCTTCGACGACCTGTACCCGCGGCTGGCCGCGACCGGCCTCGACTACGGACCCGCGTTCCAGCAGCTCGTGCGGCTGCACACCGGGGAAGGGGAGGCGCTGGCCGCCTACCGGCACACGACGGACGCGGCCGACGCCGCGCGGTACGTGGCGCATCCGGCGCTGCTGGACGGCACGCTCCAGGCGTGCATCCCGCTCGCGGCCGCCCGGGTCGGCGACGGACAGGCCTGGCTCCCCGCCTCGGTGCGGGCCGTACGCGTCTGGCGGAGCCCGTCCCCGACGGGGCTGGTGCACGTGCGTGACCGCACGGCCGGCACCACCGAACTCTGCTTCGACGTGACCGTCACCGACCCGGACGGCAGTGTCACCGCCGAACTGGACGGGTTGCGCCTGCGGCGCGTACCCGGCCCGGCCGACCGGGCTTTCCTGCGGTACGAGACCGTGCTGCGTGCCGCGCCGCATCTCCACCTGCCTGCCGCGCCCTCGCCGTTGCCGGACAACCAGGACCTCGCCCTGGTCGCGACGGCGGACACCGAGGCGGTGCGGGCCGACTCGCGTTCCGTGCGCTACGCGGAGTTCACGGCCCGGGGCAAGCTGGTGACCGCGCAGGTGGCGGCCGCCGCGTTCGCGGAGCTGCTGCCCGCGGACGTGGACTGGTTCACTCCCGCCGACCTGGTCCGGCGGGGCGTGCTCCCCGGGCTCGACCGGCTGGCGCGTGCCCTGCTCCGCCTGATGTCCCGGCACGGTCTCGCGGCCGTCGGCGAGGACGGGCGGTGGCGGCTGACCGGCACCCCGGCCCCGCGGCCCCTGCTGGCCCGGCTACTCCTGGACTTCCCGGACTGCGGCGCCGAGACACAGATGGCGACCCGTCAGCTCTGGCACCTGCCGCAGGTGCTGCGCGGCGAACAGGACCCCCTGCACCTGCTGGTCGGCCAAGGCTCCCAGGAGGCCCTGGAGCACTTCTACGACCTCGCGCCCAGCTCCCAATCCCACAACCGGACCGTCGCCGCGCTGGCGAAGGCGATCGTGCGGGCGTGGCCCGGGGACCGGCCACTGCGCATCCTGGAGATCGGCGCGGGCACGGGCGGCACCACCGCCGCGCTCCTGCCGCTGCTGCCGCCGGAACGGACCGTCTACCACTTCACCGACCTCTCCGCGGGCTTCTTCGCCCGCGCCCGGCACCGCTTCGGCGACCACCCCTACGTCGACTACCGTCCGTTCGACCTGGACACCGACTCCGCCGGGCAGGGCTTCACCAACGGCGGTTATGACCTCGTGGTCGCGGCCAACTCCCTGCACACCGCGGCCGACCTGCGGTCCGCCCTGCACCGGGTCCGCGGACTGCTGTCCCCCGGTGGCCGGCTGCTCGCCTTCGAGTCACACGACTCGGACGCTCTGCTGCCGCTCTTCGGTGCCCTGGACAGCTTCTGGCCCCACGACGACGCGCTGCGGCCGGACTCTCCCCTGCTGGGCCGGGACCGGTGGCCCGAAGTACTGCGCGAGTGCGGCTTCACCGACGTCGTACGCCTCGGTGACTCCACCGGGCGGACCGGGGTGCCCGCCTCGGTGCTGCTGGCCTCGGCACCCGTGGACGATCCCGCCCGGCCCCCGCTCCCCGGGCCGGACGACGGTACCCGGTGGATCGCGGTGACCGAGAGCGGAACGGAGACATCGGCGGCCGGGCACCTCACCGCACTCCTGGCCGGTGGCGGCACACGGTCCGTCCCGGTGGTGCCCGCGTCCGTCGACCCGGCGGCCTGGGCGGAACCGCTCGACGGCGACGGCGACCCGACCGTGGTGCTGCTGCTGGGCGCGGCCCCCGCCGGCCCGCGGGCGATGCTCGACCAGGCGGTGCGGCGCGCCGCCGTCCTCCGGGCCATGGCCACGGCCTGCCGGTCCCTCCCGGACCGTGTCCGGCCCGCCCTGTGGCTGGTGACCCGGCCCAGCGGCGCCCTGCCCGCGCCCGAACGGGCCACCCAGCCGCAGGACGCCGCCGCCTGGGGCATGGCCCGCACCCTGGCCAACGAGCACCCCGGCCTGCGGGTGACCCGGCTGTCCCTGGACCGCCTCGGCGACCCCGCCGCCGACGCGCACCGGCTCGCGCGCGAACTGCTGGAACCCGTCGCGTCGTCCGGTGACGCCCCGGACACGGCGGCGCGCGAGGACGAGATCGTCCTCACCCCGGGTGGCCGCTTCGTACCCCGGGAACGGGAACTCCCGTCCGGCGAGCACGTCGAGCCGAGCGGCGACGAGCCGTTCGCCCTGGAGATCCGCGCGCGCGGCCTGTCGTACGAGCCGGCCTGGGTGCGCACCCGGCCCCTCACCCCGGGGCCCGGCGAGGTGGTGATCGCGGTGCGGGCCGCGGCGCTCAACTACCGCGACATCATGCTGGCGACCGGTCTCCTGCCCCCCGAAGCGGCCGAGGAGGCCTTCGGCGAGTGCGGGCCCGGGTTCGAATGCGCCGGAGTGATCACCGCCGTGGGCGAGGAGGTGAGCGGCCTGGCTGTCGGGGACCGGGTGTGCGCCGCCGTTCCGGCCAGCCTGGCCTCGCACACGGTCGCTTCGGTGAGGACCGTGGTGCGGATCCCCGACAGCCTCGGTCATGTGGAGGCCGCGACCCTGCCGGTGGCCTGGCTCACGGTGCACTACGCGCTGCACGACCTGGCGCGACTGGCGGCCGGGGAGACCGTGCTGGTGCACGGCGCCGCCGGCGGAGTCGGGCTCGCCGCCGTCCAGTACGCCCGTCTGGTGGGCGCCACCGTGATCGCCACCGCGGGCAGCCCGGCCAAGCGCGACCTCCTGCGGGCCATGGGCGTCGAGCACGTCCTGGATTCCCGCACCCTCGACTTCGCCGGCCAGGCGCTGCGGATCACCGGTGGGCGCGGGGTCGACGTGGTGGTCAACTCGCTGGCCGGGCAGGCCGTCGACCGGGGCCTGGAGACGCTGGCGCCGGGCGGGCGGTTCGTCGAACTCGGCAAGCGCGACATCTACGCCAACAAGCCGCTCCTCATGCGGCCCTTCAGCCGCAACGTCGCCTTCTTCGGCGTCGACATCACCGCCCTGCTGACCGGCGGGGCCGCGCTCGACACCGGCCAGCGTCTGATGGCCGAGATCGCCGAGCGGGTGGTGGACGGCCGCTACCGGCCGCTTCCGTACACGGTGTACCCGGCCGCCCGGGCCGGCGAGGCGTTCACACTGCTGCAGCACTCACAGCACATCGGCAAGGTCGTCGTGAGCCTCGACCCGCGGGACGGTCCCCTCCCGGTCCGTACCCGGCGGCAGCCGGCCCCGCTCGATCCCGACGGCAGCTACCTGGTCACCGGAGGTCTGGGCGGGTTCGGCGCCGCGACCGCCCGCTGGCTCGCCGAGCGCGGCGCCCGTCATCTGGCCCTGGTGTCCCGGCGGGGCGCCGACCACCCCGAGGCCGACGCGGTGCTGGCCGACCTGGCGGCGCGTGGCGTGCGGGCCACGCCGTACGCCGCCGATGTCACCGACGCCGCCGCCATGGCCGAGGTGATCGGCCGCGTGGACGCCACCGGGTACCGGCTCGCGGGTGTGGTGCACGCGGCCATGACGCTCGACGACGGCCCGCTCACCGAACTGACCGACGAACGGATCCGCGCGGTGCTCGCCCCGAAGATGGCCGGGGCGGCGGTCCTCGACGTCCTGACCCGCGAGCGCGATCTGCGGCTGTTCCTGCTGCACTCCTCCGTCACCGCGAGTGTCGGCAACATCAAGCAGTCCGCCTACGTCGGCGGCAACCTTTTCACCGAGGCGCTGGCCCGGCGACGGCACGGCGACGGGCCGGCTCTCGCTGTCGCCTGGGGGGCGCTCGGGGACTGCGGCCATGTCGCCCGCGAGGGCCTCGTACCGGTCATGGAGGCACTCGGCACCGCCCCCATCGGCTCCCAGGAGGCACTGGCGGCTCTGGACATCCCGGTGGCGTCCGGCACCGCCGTGACCGGCGTCGGGCGGTACGACTGGGCCCGGCTGCGCGCCTTCCTGCCCACCCTGCCGTCGCCCCGCTTCGCGGCGCTGCTGCCCGCCGACGGCGGCCTCGGCCGTCACACCCGCCAGGGCCTGCTGGCCACCCTGGCCGGCCGTACCGCCGACGAGGCGCTGACGGCCGTCAGCGGCACGCTCGCCGAGATGCTGGCCGGAATCCTGCAGACCGACGCGGCCCGCCTCGACCCCGGCTCCCCGGTCCAGGACTACGGAGTCGACTCCTTGATGGCCGCCGAACTGCTGACCACGTTGCGGCAGCGTCTCGACGTCGAGATCCCGCCCATGGAACTGCTGCAGGGCGGCATCACCCTCGACGACCTCGCCCGCCACGTACTGCTGCGCCTCGGCGTCCACGCCACCGACACCGCCGACGCCGACGGCTGAAAGGACGACCCGTCATGGTGACCTGTCAGGAGCCCGACGGCCCGGCGGCGGGCCCCGCCGAAGGCTTCCTCAGCTTCGGCCCCCTCGTCGGCGGCACCACCGTCCCCGGCCGGAACGGAAGCGAGGACGAGAACGAGAACGAGTACGAGCGGGTGTACGCGGTGCGTGCGACCGCGCTGATCGACGATCCCATCGGCGCCACCTGCTACCGCAACGCGCTGAACACCGGGCGCTTGGGCCCCGACGCCCACCCCGCGACGGTCCTGGGACGCTGCGCCCTCGCCGGACCCGAGCTGATGGAGGCCGCGCTGGGCGCCGCCCGGCACGCGGCGGCCGAGTGGGGCGGCAGTCCACCGGACCGGCGCGCCGCCCTCGCCGACGCGTTCCGTGCGCGGCTGCGGGACCACGCGGACACACTGACCGGGCTGCTGGTGGAGGAGGGGCACCCGGTGCGGCCGGCCCGGGCGGAGGTCGCGAACCTCCTCACCTTCTTCGGCCCGGAGACGACCGGCTGGTGTCTGCGGCAGCTGGAGACACGGCACACCGTCGGCGGGCGGACGGTGGTGCTGCGCCGGGTGCCCGACGGTGTGGTGTGCGTACAGCCGCCGCAGAACACCCCGGCGCTGAGCGTCGGCGCGGCCTTCCAGTCCGTGCTGGCGGGCAACGCGCTGGTGGTGCGGCTGTCCCGGCAGGCGCCCGTCGCCGCGATGTACCTGCTGGAACGGGTCGCCCTGCCCGCGCTCGCCGAGGCCGGTGCCCCGCCCGGCGTCCTGTCGGCGCTGTGCACCGATCCCGCGCGGGCGCTGGACACCTGGCTGGGCAGCCCGCTGGTGGACACCGTGCTGTACTTCGGCGACTCGGTCCGCGGCGCACAGCTGGAGAAGGCGTGCCTGGCCGCGGGCAAGAAGCCGGTGCTGGAACTCGGCGGCAACGACATGGTCGTGGTGTGGCGGGACGCGCCCCTGGACGAGGCCGTCGAGGCGCTGCTGGAGTCGTACCACGGCAGCGGCCAGGTCTGCTGCGCCCCCAACGTCGCCCTCGTCCACCCGGAGATCGCCGACCGGCTCACCGAGCGGCTGACCGACCGGGTGCGGGCCCTGCGGCCCGGTTTCCCCGACGACCCCGGGGTGGTGCTGGCCGCCACGCCGCAGACCGCCGGGTACGACGCGGCGCTCGCCGACGCCCGGCGGGCGGGCGCCCGCGTCCTCACCGGCGGACGGCACTGGGACGTCCACGGCCGGGAGAGCGACGCCGCCGTCTTCGCCGAGCCCGCGCTCGTCCGCGTCGACGGGCTCGGGCGCGCGCGGGAGCTGCGCTCGGTGCGGCACGAGACGTTCTTCCCGCTGCTGACGCTGGCCGTCCCCGACCCGGCCGACGACGACCAACTGCTGGCCGACATGGTGTCGTTCGTCGCCTCCGCGCCGTACGGACTGCGCAACTCCCTGTGGACCCGGTCCCCGGAGGTCGTCGACCGGTTCGTGCGGGACGTCCGCTCGTGCGGGCAGCTCCGGGTGAACGACTCGCACCTCGCGGGGATCCCGTACCTGTCCAACCACGGCGGCCCCGGATTGAGCGGCGACCGGTTCGCGGAGCTCAACTACCCGCTGCTGCGCACCAGTCGGCTGCAGGGCCTGTCCCTCACCCAGGACGGCCCACCGCCGACGGCCGAGGACGCCGTCCCCTACGTCCCCCGGGTGCCGAGGCCCCGGGTCGAGGCGGTGCGGGAGTACCCGCCGGGCTGGCCGCCCGAGACGCTGCCCGGCGGTCTGCCCGCCCCGTTCACCGAGGCGTTCCAGCACGACCCCTACCCGACGCTGCGCTGGCTGCGCGCGCACCGGCCGGTGAGCCGGATCGCCAGTCCGGACGGCCCCGGCTGGCTGCTCACCCGCTACGACGACGTTCGCGCGGCCCACACCGACCCGCGGGTGACCTGCGACAGCAAGCGCACCCCCGCCGGCCTCATGTGGCTGCGGCACTGGCCGGCCGAGCTGCGGGAGCGGCTCTTCACCCACCTGCTGGACAGCGACGACCCGCGCCACGGCGAACTGCGGGCGGTCATGCGGCCGTTCTTCACGCCTGCACGGCAGGAGCAGTGGCGCTCCCGGGTGCAGCGCGTCGTCGACACCCGGCTCGACCGGATCGCGGACCGGGGCCGCGGCGACCTCATGACGGCCGTCGCCTACCCGCTCGGCGGCAACGTCCTGTTCTCCGTGCTCGGTGCCACCCCGCCCCGGATGGACCACCTGCGGGCGATGATCTGGCGCACCGCCGAGTGGAACAACGACGTCCCCTACGTGGCCTCGCTCGCCCACGAGATCGACGCGTTCGTCGGCGGGGCCGTCGCCGAGAAGCGCCGCTCCCCGGGCGACGACCTGATCTCGCTGCTGGTCCGGGCCCGCGACCAGGACGGCCTGCTCAGCGAGGACGAACTGCACGGTCAGGTCATGATGATGCTGGTGGCGGGCCAGGACCCCAGCATCAACAGCGTCGGCAACAGCCTGCACGCCCTCCTCGCCCACCCCGAGCAGCTCGCCGCACTCCGCGACGACCCCTCCCTGCTCGCGTCCGGCATCGGTGAACTGCTCCGCTACGAGAGCCCCCTGCCGTTCACCAGCTGGCGGGGCACCCTGGAACCCGTCGCGTTCGGTGACGTGACCGTCCCGGCGGACGAGTCCCTGTTCCTGTGCATCGGCGCGGCCAACCGGGACCCGGCACGGTTCCCCGACCCCGACCGGCTCGACCTCACCCGCCCCACCTCCGGCCATCTGGCGTTCGGCCACGGGGCGCACTACTGCCTGGGCGCCCACATCGGCAGGATGACCGCCGAGGCCGCCGTCACCACCGTCCTGCGCCGGCTGCCCGGCCTGCGGCCGGCCGGCACACCGCGGTGGCGGCCCAGCATGTTCGAGCGCGGACTGGCCACCCTGCCCGTCGCCTGGGACGCGGTCGACGCGGTGGACGCGGGGGACGCAGTACGGGACGGGGCGGTGTCGTGAACCGCCGCGACATCCTCGCCGAGGTGAAGGCCATGCTCGCGGAGTTCGGCGATGTCGACCCGGAACAGGTCGACGAACAGACCGCGTTCGTCGCGGACCTCGCGCTCGACTCCCTGGACCTGGTGCGGATGACCGTCGCCGCGGAGGAGCGGTTCGGGGTGCGCATCCCCGACGAGGTCGCCTGGGAGCTGCACACGGTGGGCGCCGTGGTCGGCCACGTCGAGGAGGCCCTGGCCGGGCGGACCGGAGCGGGCGGTGAGTGAACTCGTCCGGTTCCTGCGCGAGAAGGTCTGGCTCCTCGGCGACACCCGCTGGTACGCGCGGGTGGACGGCGTCCGGGGCGAGCTCGTCGAGGTGGAACGGCTCGGCTACGCCCAGCTCGACGCGCGGGCCCGCGCGGTGGGGGCGTGGCTGTCCGGCCGGACGCCGCCCGGCGCCCGTGTCCTGCTGATGTACCCGGCGGGCCTGGAGTTCCTCACGGTCTTCCTGGGCTGTCTGTACTCCGGGCGGATCGCCGTCCCCGCCCCGCTGCCGGACACCGACCGGCGGGCCCTGCAGCGCGCCGAGGGCATCCTGCGCGGCGCCGGGGTCGGCCTGGTCCTCACCGACGCCACGCACCGGCCCGCACTCGGCTCCTGGCTGGCCGGTCTCGACCCGGTGGCGCGGGCCGGATGCGTCGCGACCGACGAGACCGTGCTGCCGGACCCGGGCTCCTGGTCCCCCGCCGCGCTGGAGGGCGCCGCGACCGCCTACGTCCAGTACACCTCCGGATCGACCAGGGAGCCGCGCGGCGTCGTCGTCACCCACCGGAACCTGCTGCACAACCTGTTGTCGATCCGGGAGAAGTTCCTCCCCGAGGAGATCCTGGACGAGCTGCGGCACGACCCGTCGCAGACCGGCGCCGGATGGCTGCCGCACCACCACGACATGGGGCTGGTCGGCATGCTGCTCAGCCCGCTCGCGAGCTACGGCAACCTGGTCTTCAGTTCACCGGTGGCCTTCGTCGCCCATCCGCTGCTGTGGCTCCAGATGATCAGCCGGTACCGGGCCCTGTACACCTTCGCCCCGGACTTCGGTTACGACTGGCTGCTCCGGAGCCTCAAGGACGTCCCCCTCACGGACCTGGATCCTCCCCTCGACCTGGAGTGCCTGCGGTACGCGCTGAGCGGCGCCGAACCCGTCCGCGCCGGCGTCCTGGAGGCGGTGGCCCGCCGGCTCGCGCCGGTCGGTTTCCGCCCGGACATCTGGGCGCCCAGCTACGGCCTGGCCGAGGCCACCCTGATGGTCACCGGCACGCCCTGCGGCAGCGGGCCGACCGTGGGGCGCTTCGATCGGGAGGCCCTGGAGGCCGGCCGTGCCGTGCCCGCCGCGGACGGAAGCGACCTCGTCGGTTGCGGCCGTCCGGCCGACGCCGACGTCCGTATCGTCGACGCCGCCGCCTCACGCCCTCTGGAGGACGGTCACGTCGGTGAGATCTGGGTACGCGGCGACAGCGTCGCCGACGGCTACCTCGCCGACGCCCAGGCCACCGCCGAGCACTTCGGCGCCGTCACCGCCGACGGCGACGGCCCGTTCCTGCGCACCGGTGACCTGGGCTTCTTCCAGGACGGCGAGCTCTATGTCACCGGCCGCGCCAAGGATTTGATCATCGTCAACGGCCGCAACCTCCACCCGCAGGACATCGAAGAGATCGGTGCGGCCACCGACCCCGCCACCGGTCCCTGCGCCGCCTTCGCCCTGCCCGACGCCGCCGGCCGCGAACGCGTCGTGCTGGTGCAGGAGATCCGTCCGCGCCACCTCCGCGGCCGTACCCCCGCGGCCCTCGCCGCCCTCATCAAAGAACGCCTGGCGAACGAACTGCGGCTGGCGGTGGACGTGGTCGTCGTCGCGCCGTTGAGCGTGCCCCGCACCACCAGCGGCAAGATCCAGCGTGCCCGGACCCGGGACGAGCTCCGCGCGGCCCGCCTCGTTCCCCTGCACTCCGACCTGCACGGGCCGCTTGAGACCCGCCCTTAGTGGAACACGCTGTCGTGGGTGCGTCCGGCGGTCGGACGCGGGACGGAGCAGGCGATGCCGGTCGATCTCGCGGGTTTCCTCGTGGTGGTACTGCTCGCCTACCTGGTGCCGGGCCCCGACTTCCTGGTGATCGTGCGGGCCGCCGCCCGGCACCCCGGGCTGGGCAGGGCGGCCGCCTGGGGGGCGCAGACCGGGCTGTGCGTGCACATGTGCGCCGCGGCACTGGGCCTTTCGGTGATCGCCGCCCGGTCCGCCCACGCCTTCACCGCGATCAAGCTGGCCGGCGCGGTCTACCTCGTGTATCTGGGCGTACGGGCCCTGCGCGACGCCCGGGGAGCGGGCGGCGCACAGGACCAGGACGATCGTGACGACCGGGTCGCGCGGGCCGCGACGATCACCTCCTCCGACCGCCGGGACAGCTTCGTCCAGGGACTGACGTGCAACGTGCTCAATCCCAAGGCGGCCCTGTTCTTCCTCAGCGTCCTGCCCCAGTTCGTCGGCCACGGCGGGTCACTCACCGAGCAGATCTTCCTGCTGGGCGTGCTCGACATCGCGATCGGCATCGCCTACTGGACGGCCCTGGTGGGAGTCGCGGCCCGCCTGCGGAGCGTGCTGGGCCGCCCCGCCTGGCGCCGCCGCTGGGAACGGATCAGCGGCTGCCTCTTCATCGCCGTCGGCGTGGGTGTCGCCGCCTCCGAGTGACCTATGCGCGAGGGCGCAGCCCTGTCGGTTCGTCCGACGGTGCGTATGCTTGCCGCCCGAACTGATCACTCACCGAGGCGAGTTCAGGAGGCGCCGGCATGCAAGGGAGCGACGAGCGGGAGGTGCTGCGCCGTATACGGGCGGGCCTCGTCTACACGGAGTCCGAGGCGGCGTTCCAGAACCCGCGGCGCCGGACCGATCTCATCTTCCGGTACAACCAGACCCCGCCGGGCGCGGCCGAGGAGCGGCGCGCGCTGCTCGAAGCCATCCTCGGGTCGGTCGGGGCGCGCACCGTGCTGCACTCGCCGTTCAGCGCCGGTTTCGGGAGCAACGTCCACATCGGTGACGACTTCTTCGGCAACGTCAACCTGGCCCTCGTCGACGACGTCGACATCCGCATCGGGGACGGTGTGATGATCGCTCCCAACGTCACGCTGACCACGACGGGACACCCCGTCCACCCCGCGCGCCGCGTCGACTTCGCGCGTTTCTCGGAGCCGATCGTCATCGAGGACAAGGTGTGGATCGGCAGCAACGCCGTCGTCCTGCCGGGGGTGCGCATCGGGTACGGGTCGGTCATCGGCGCCGGCAGCGTCGTCAGCAGGGACGTGCCGCCCATGGTGGTCGCGGTCGGGACGCCCTGCAGAGTGCTCCGTCCCGTCACGGACGACGATCTCACCACGCGGACGGCCGTCGTCGACTAGCGCCTGTTGCGAAAGTCCCTAGCGCGGTGCCGCGCCGGTTCCCTCAGCGGACGTGCCGGGCGATCGCCCTGACGGCGGCCAGGACCGTGGCGCGGTCGGGCGGGCCCTCGTCGAAGGCCCGGTGGATCGGCCAGCCCTCGATCAGGGCGTCGATCGCCCGGCAGGCCGGTTCGGAGAAGTGCGCGGACAGGCTGTTCCTGCTGCGCAGGAGCCACTGCCGCCCGAGTGCGGCGACACCCGGGCTGTGCTGGGCGTAGGAGTACATCTCGATGATCAGTACGGTCTCCCGGGAGGAGACGTACTCCTGCCCGCAGATCAGGTCGGCGACCGCTTCGCACGCCTCGTCCTGGTCCCGCGCGCCGTCCAGGGCGGCCTGGTACCACTGGGACATGTGCTCCGAGAGGCGCGCGAACGCCTGCTCGAGGAGTTCGTCCAGTCCGCCGAAGTAGTAGGTGAGCGACCCGAGCGGGACGCCCGCGCGCTCCGCGATGCGCCGGTGCGTCGTCCGGTGCACGCCGTTCGCGGCGATGACGTCCAGGGCCGCGTCGAGGATGCGTTCCCTGCGCCGGGGGTCGTTCGGAACACGCCTGGTTCCACCCATGGAGTCCTCCCGGCCGGGACGTAGCCGTCATGCCTGCCCACAGACTAGCCATCGACAGAGTGTGTACGCTTGTCCAGACTTTTTGTCGAAGGCCGAAGAGGTCGAAGAGGTCGAAGGGATCCCACGGTGGACCGCTCCACACTGCTGCGGCGCAACGCTCTGTTCGCGCTGTTCTTCCTGCCCGGTCTGGGCATCGCCTCCTGGGTGACCCGTACGCCGGACGTCCGCGACCTGCTGGGCGCGTCGACCGCCGAGATGGGTCTGGTGCTCTTCGGGCTCTCGGTCGGCTCGATGATCGGCGTCCTGTCCTCCGGCGTCCTCGTCGCGCGCTTCGGCGCACGCCCCGTCGTGGCCGTGGGCACGCTCTCCGTGGCGCTGAGCCTGGTGGTCATCGGGGGCGGGGCCGCGATGTCGCAGAGCCTGGTGGTCGCCGCCGGGCTCTGCCTGTTCGGCCTGGGCATGGGCGGCGGGGAGATCGCCCTGAACATCGAGGGGGCCGACGTCGAACGGCTGCTGGGCCGCCCGATCATGCCCCTGCTGCACGGCTTCTTCAGTCTCGGCACCGTGGCCGGCGCCACCGCCGGCATCGTCTTCACCGCCGTCGACTTCTCCGTCGTCCTCCACCTCCTCGCGGGCGGCGTCGTCACGCTCGTCGTCCTCGCGGCGACCGTGCGGCACCTGCCCGCGGGGGTCGGCAAGCAGATACGGGCCCCCCGGGCCGGCGCCGAGCCCGCGGCCGCCCCGCGCGCCGCCGTGTGGAAGGACCGCCCACTGCTGCTGATCGGCGCCATCGTGCTCGCGATGGCCTTCGCCGAGGGCGCCGCCAACGACTGGCTGCCGCTGGTGATGGTCGACGGCCACGGGTTCGACGCCGCCCTCGGGTCGGCGGTCTTCGCGGTCTTCGCGGCATCGATGACCGTGGGCCGCTTCGCCGGGGGCTACTTCCTGCGGCGTTACGGGCGGGTGACGGTGATGCGGGCCAGTGCCGTGGCCGGCGGGCTGGGCCTGGCCGCCGTCATCTTCGCCGACCACCAGGTGCTCGCCGCGGCGGCCGTCGTGCTGTGGGGGCTGGGGGCCTCGCTGGGCTTCCCCGTCGCCCTCTCCGCGGCGGGTGACTCCGACGAGAACGCCGCGGCCCGCGTCTCCCTGGTCGCCACCGTCGGCTACGTCGCCTTCCTCGTCGGCCCGCCCCTGCTGGGCCTCCTCGGCGAGCACTACGGCCTGCGGAACGCCCTGATCGCCGTCCTGGTCTGCGTGGCCGCCGCCGCCCTGCTGGCCCCGGCGGTCGGCACCCGCACCACGGCCGCGGCCGGGGTCACGAGCCCGACGGACCGGAGCGCAGGGCCAGCGCGGCGGTGATGACCGCGAGGTGACTCAGGCCCTGCGGCATGTTGCCCAGGAAGGACAGATCGTCCGCGTCGATCATCTCGGTGAACAGACCGACGTCGTTGGCGAGCGGCACGAGCCGGGCCATGAGCTCCTCCGCCTCCTCTCCGCGCCCCACCCACGCCAGCGCCTCCACCGTCCAGAACGCGCAGGCGGTGAAGGTGCCCTCCGCGCCCGGGGCGTCGCCGTGGCGGTACAGCAGCGGCCCGGCGCCCAGTTCCTCGCGCAGGGCGTCGATCGTGGCGGACATCCGCTCACCCCGGTCGAAGCCGGAGCCGGCGTGCAGCAGCACCGAGGCGTCGAGCCGGTCCGTCCCCGGGTACCAGACGTAGGCGCCGCGCTCCGCCGACCAGCAGTGCTCGTCGATCCAGCGCCGGATCAGGTCCCGCTCGGAGCGCCAGCGGTCGGCGGAGCCGGGGATCTGCCCGCTCTCCGCGAGCGCCACGGCGCTGTCCAGCGCGTGCCAGCAGCCCATCTTGGAGCTGGTGTAGTGCCGGGCCTCGGGCAGCTCCCACATCCCGGAGTCGGGCCGGTGCCACAGGTCGCAGACGCGGTCGGCGAGGTCCGCGAGCATCCGGCCGCTCGCCGCGTCCAGCACGTTCCCGTACTCGGTGTAGGTGCGGACGATGTCCAGCAGGTCGCCGTAGACGCCGAGCTGGAGCTGCCCGGCCGCGCGGTTGCCGGTGACCACCGGGCCGATGCCGCGCCAGCCGGGGACGTCCGCGTAGGTCTCCCCGGGCGGTTCGCCGCCGTCGAGGCGGGCCATCACGGGCAGCTCGCCGTCGTGCCGCCGGGCCAGGCGCAGCAGCCAGGCCACCGCGCCGTGCGCCTCCTCGGGCTCGCCCAGGCGCAGCAGCGTCTTCAGGGTGTAGGTGGCGTCCCGGATCCAGGCGTAGCGGTAGTCCCAGTTCAGGCCGCCGTCGCGACTCTCGGGCAGGGAGGTGGTGGCTGCGGCGGCCACGGCGCCGGTGGGACTGTGGATCAGCAGCTTGAGGGCGAGGGCGCTGCGCAGCACCGCCTCCCGCCACGGTCCGTCGTGGCTGAGCTGCGCCGACCACTGCTCCCAGCGGTGCACGGTGCGGCCGATGCCCTCCAGCACCCGGTCGGGGTCCACCAGGGGCACGGGTCCGTCGCGGGTCACGATCACGGCCAGCAGATGGCGGGAGTCCGGCGCGGTGGTCAGCCTCCCGCCGACGCTCCGCTCCTCCTGGTGCACCTCGCCGGCCTCGCTCAGCCGTACGGTGAGGGTGACGTCGCCCGCCTGCACGATGGTGCCGGTGTCCGTGTGCTGCGCCCACGGCGAGACGGTGTTCAGGGCGTTGCCGGGGACCACCGCCCACTCCATCTCCACCTCGCCGTCGACGCCCTCGATCCGGCGGGCCAGCTCGCTCCACGGCAGCCTGCCGGTCAGTCCGACGTTGAGCACGTCCGTGACCCGGACGGTGCCGGCGGGTGTGCGGTAGGTGGTGCGCAGCACGTTGGTGTGCGGCAGGTACTCCCGCTCGGTCTCGTACGGGCCGCGCGGGCGCAGCCGGATGTACCCGCCGCCCAGCGCGTCCAGGAGCCGGCCGAAGACGGGCGGCGAGTCGAGGTCGGGGGCCGGGTACCAGTCGATGTCGCCGTCGCGGGCGACCAGGGCCACGCAGTAGCCGTCGCCGATCGCCGCGTAGGAGCGCAGCTCCGCGTATCCGTCCGTCCGCCCGGGGGGCGCCGTCTCGGCCTGGGCCATCGTCGTGGGGTTCCTTCCGGTGGCCGCGGGGTGCGCGGGGTGCGTGATCTTCGTGATGCGCTGGGTTCCCCCTGGTCACGGAAGTACGCACGGCCGCAGGGGCGGGCTCGCGTGGTGCCCGCCCCGGTCCCGCGCCTACCGCACCAGGCAGGGCCGCTTGGCGTCGAACTCCCAGCCGGGGACGAGGTACTGCATCCCGGTGGCGTCGTCGCGGGCGCCCAGCGCCTTCGCCTGGTACAGCTCGTGGGCGTCGAGGAGGCGGTTCATGTCGAGCTGCACGCCGAGGCCCGGGGCGTCGGGGACGGCGATCTCGCCGTCGACGATGCGGGGCGGGTCGACGGTGAGCCGCTCCAGGCCCTCCTGCCAGATCCAGTGGGTGTCCAGGGCGTTGTACTCGCCGGGCGCCGCGGCCCCGCAGTGGGTGACCATCGCGAGCGAGACGTCGAAGTGGTTGTTGGAGTGGCAGCCCCAGGTCAGGCCCATCGCGTTGCACAGCTGGGCCACGCGTACGGAGCCCTGCATGGTCCAGAAGTGCGGGTCGGCCAGCGGGATGGAGACCGACTGCAGGGCGAGGGCGTGGGTCAGCTGCCGCCAGTCGGTGGCGATCATGTTGGTGGCGGTGGGCAGGCCGGTCGCGCGGCGGAACTCGGCGAGGACCTCCCGTCCGGAGTAGCCGTTCTCGGCCCCGCAGGGGTCCTCGGCGTACGCGAGGGTCCCCACCAGCGGCTTGCACAGCTCTACGGCCTCGCGCAGCGACCAGGCCCCGTTGGGGTCGAGGGTGATCCGGGCCCCGGGGAACCGTTCCTTCAGCGCGCGTATCGCCTCGACCTCCTCGGCGCCGTCCAGGACGCCGCCCTTCAGCTTGAAGTCGCGGAAGCCGTACAGGTCGTAGGTGGCCTCGGCCTGGCGGACGATCGCCTCGGGCGTCAGGGCCTCCTCGTGCCGGATGCGGTACCAGTCGACGTCGCTGTCCTTCTCGCGGACGTACTCCAGCCCGGTGCGGTCGGGGTCGCCGACGTAGAAGAGGTAGCCGAGCACGCGCACCGAGTCACGCTGCTGACCGTCCCCGAGGAGGGCCGCGACCGGCACGTCGAGGTGCTGGCCCAGGAGGTCCAGCAGCGCCGACTCGACCGCGGTGACGGCGTGCACGGTGGTCCGCAGGTCGAAGGTCTGCGCCCCGCGTCCGCCGGAGTCACGGTCGGCGAAGCGGTCCCCGATCTCGCGCAGGACACGCTTGTAGTCACCGACCTTCGCCCCGGTCACCAGGGACCCGGCGTCCCGCAGGGTCTGGGTGATCCTCTCGCCGCCCGGCACCTCACCGAGGCCCGTACGCCCCTCGGAGTCCGTCAGCACGACGATGTTGCGGGTGAAGTAGGGACCGTGGGCACCGGAGAGGTTCAGTTCCATGGAGTCGCGGCCCGCCACGGGGTAGACGGAGAACGCGGTCACGATCGGCTGGCTCTTGCTCATGATGTCCTTCGGTTCCTTGGGTGGGAGGCGGGTCGGGGACGGGTCGGCAGCGGAGTCGCTCAAGGCAAGGGGTCACAGGCCGAGGATGTCAATGGCCCGTTCGGCCGCCAGGACGCCGCCCAGGCCGAGGACCGACAGCACCGTGGTGTACGTGGTGCGGACCTTGATCGCCTGGATGACCGAGAGGTTGAAGTACTCCTTGAACAGCCAGAACCCGGGGTCGTTGACGTGCGAGAAGGCGATGGACCCGCAGGAGACGGCGAGCACCATCATCTCGGGGCTCACCCCGCCGCCGGCCAGCAGCGGCAGCACCACCCCGGAGGCCGTGACGACGGCGACCGTCGCCGAGCCGAGGGCCACGCGGAGGATGACCGCGATGAGCCAGGCGAGGATGATCGGCGAGACGGACCAGCCTGCGGTGACGTCCTGGATGTAGTCGGCTATGCCGCCCTCGACGAGGACGTTCTTGAAGGCGCCGCCTGCGCCGATCACCAGCAGGATCATCGCCATCGCCTGGACCGCCGAGGCGCAGGAGGAGCTGACGTCCGACAGGCTGCGGCCGATCCTCGGCCCGAATGCCCAGATCGCCAGGGACAGGGTCAGCAGCAGCGCGATCGGCGCCGAGCCGATGAAGTGGATGGTGTGCAGGAACGGGCTGTCGCCGGAGACGGCCATGTCGGTCACCGCGGCGCCGGCGATCAGCACGACGGGGAAGAGCGCCACGGCCAGCGACCAGCCGAGGCCGGGCATCTCCTCGTCGGTGAACTCCTTCTCGCTCACCAGGCCCTTGGGGATGGAGGGGGTCATGGCCTTGATGAACGGCAGGCGCGGCCAGAGCAACGAGATGAGCGCGCCGGCCGGGACGGCGATGAACAGGCCGTAGAACAGCGTCAGGCCGACGGAGGCGTCGAAGGTGGCGGCGACGGCGGTGGGGCCGGGGTGCGGCGGCAGGAAGCTGTGCATGGTGGACAGGGAGATCGACATCGGCAGGCCCACCCACAGCAGGTTGGCTCCGACGACCCTGACCAGGGTGAACGCGATGGGCACGATGATGATGAAGGCGACCTCGTAGAACATGGTCACGCCGATGAGCATGGCGGTGACGACCATGGCGACCTGGACCCAGCGCGGGCCGAAGGCGTCGAGGATCTTGCCGGCTATGCGCTGGGCGGCGCCGGAGTCGCCCATGATGCGGCCGACCATGGCGCCCAGCCCGATGACGAGCATCGTGTCACCGATCTGGCCCCCGATGCCCTCGGAGAGGACGTCCGGGATGTTCATCACCGGTATGCCCTGGACCACGGCGACGGCGACCGCCACCAGCAGGAGCGCCGCGAAGCCGTTCAGCTTCAGTCTGGTCATGAGCAGCAGCAGAACCAGAACGCTGATCCCGACTACGACAAGTGGCATGTCAGCTCCCCTTTGAACTGTGGATCGAGCAGGCGGGCCTCGGGGCACGGGCCTGCGGCACGGCGGTGGTGCGGCGGGGACCGCCCGGCGGACGCGCCGCGGACTGGCTGCGGGGCGCCTCGGGCGGGGCGGT
>NZ_JAVRHI010000399.1:0-24092 GCF_034105845.1 Streptomyces sp. CRN 30
CGCCCCGCCGGCCCGCGGCGGCGGGGGCCGGCGGGGCGCCGGCGGGGGCGGGCGGACGGGGTGCGGGGGTCTTCGCGGCGACGGCCATGGCTGCTCGGTGCTTCCGCTCGCGCTACTTCGCCGTCAGCGCGTCGACGACGGCGTCGACGTACGCCTCCATCGACCCGGGGCCGCCGAACATCCAGATGCCGTCGGGCAGCCGGTGCACGTCGCCGTTCTTCACGAACGGCAGCGACTTCCACACGGAGTTGTTCGCCAGCGCGCCCGCGAACGGGGTGGCGCTCTCCTCCTCGTCGCTGCCTATGTAGGCGAACCGGACGTCGTCAGGGAGCTCGGTGAGCCCCTCGACGTCGGTGGCGCCGAGCCCGTAGCTCTCGTCGCCCTCGACCGTCCAGGCGTTCTCCAGGCCGAGCTCCTCGTTGACGGTCCCGATGAGCGAACCGCTGGTGTAGGGGCGGACGGAGACCTGGCCGGAGGTGACGTAGCCGTCGGCGAAGGCGATGGGGGTGCCGTCGAGACCGGCGTCGGCGAGGGCCTTCTTCCCTTCGGCGAGCTTCGCGTCGAAGGACTCGTTGACCTTCTCGGCCTGCTCGGTGGTGCCGGTGGCCTCGGCGATGAGGTCGATGTTCCCCTTGATCAGCCCGAGCTGGTCGGCGGCGTCGGCGGACTCCACCTCCAGGACCGGGGCGATCTCGCGAAGCTGCTTCAGGGCGGCCGCGGACAGGTCGGTGGTGGCGACGACGAGGTCGGGGGAGAGGGCGGCGATGGTGTCCATGCTGGGCTCGCCCCGGGTGCCGATGTCCTTGGGCTCGTTCTTCAGCGGTACGGCGGAGTCCCAGGTCCGGTACCCCTTGACGTCGGCGACGCCCACGGGCTCCACGCCGAGCGACACGAGGCTCTCGACGACGTTCCACTCGGTGGCGACGACCTTGGTGGCGGGGCCGTCGAGCTCCACCTCCGTGCCGTTCGCGCCGGTGAGGGTGATCGGCTCGGCGGACTTCTCCGCGCCGTCGGCGGCGGGCTCGGTGGTGCCGCAGGCGGCGAGGGCGAGCGCGGCGGCGCCGGCGGCGGCCGCGGTGAGGAGGTGGCGTCTCATGAGGGGGTGCCGAGCCTTTCGCTCCGGGTGTGGTGGCGGCCGATCGGGCGGGTGCGCAGCCGGCCGGTGAGGGGGTCGGTGACGACGTCGATGCGGATGCCGTAGACGGTGCTGAGGCGTTCCGGCGTCAGGACGTCCTCGGGCGGTCCGTCGGCGAGGATGCGGCCCGCGTCCAGCAGGGCGATCCGGTCGGCGACGGCCGCCGCCTGGTCCAGGTCGTGCAGGACGACGCCGACGGCGATGCCGTGGTCGTCGGCCAGGTCGCGCATCAGGTCGAGCAGCTCGACCTGGTAGCGCAGGTCGAGGTAGGTCGTGGGCTCGTCGAGGAGCAGGACGCCCGTCTCCTGGGCGAGGCAGCTCGCCAGCCAGACGCGCTGGAGCTGCCCGCCGGACAGCTGCTCGGCGCCGCGGCCGGCCAGTTCCTCGACGCCGGTCAGCCGCAGGGCGCGGTCGACCGCGGCCGCTCCGTCCGGGTCGGGCCGCCCCCAGCGGCCCCGGTGCGGATAGCGGCCGAACTCGACGACGTCCCGGACGGTCAGTCCGCCCGGCGTCGGCCGCGTCTGCGTCAACAGGGCGACATGCCGCGAGAACTGACGGGCCGTCAGGGAAAGGCCGTCGGTGTCCCCGTCGATCGTCAGGGAGGCGCTGCGGGCCCGCTGCAGGCGCGCGATCGTGCGCAGCAGCGTCGACTTGCCGCTGCCGTTCGGGCCCACCAGGGCGGTCACTTCGCCGGGCCGGAGGGTGATGTCCGCCGCGTGGACGACGTCGACGCCGTCGTACGAGACGGTCACCTCCCGGGCCGACAGCTCATGGCCGCGCAGGGGTGCGCGGGGAGCGTCTTCACCAGGTCTCACGAGGTGAAGGTTAGCCTAGCCTTAGTTCGGTTGGTCACGGGGTGTCCCGACCGTCCGCCGATGTCTGCCGTGTCTGCCCTGTCTGCCGTGCCTGTCGTGTCTAGGAGCTCCAGAACGTCAGCGGGTCCGTACCGTAGACGGCCACCAGTACGGCCAGGAGGGCCACGTCCGCGATGCCGAGCGCGAGACCCAGCCGGGCGCGCGCGGGGCGCGGCGTGCCGCGGCGCAGCGCCGTCACGGCGAGCCAGATGGCCAGGGGGCCGAGTACGAGGTTGAGTACGAGGAGGCCGGCGAGCCCGAGGGTGAACGACGCCACCGCCATCCCCTCGGTGTCCCGCCGTCCCGCCTCGCGCGTGGGCGCCGCGGTCAGCCGCATGGTCACCCCCTCCCCGTCCGGCCGCGGCGGGACCGTTCCCGTGCGGCGAAGACCAGGAGGTACGCCGCGATCAGGCTGCCGACGACCAGGGTGACGGGCAACGGCAGGTAGGCCGCGGCGCCCACGAGGGCGCCGAGCACGAGCAGGGCCATGACAAGGGCGAGCATGGACTACCTCCGTCCGGGCGTGGACGCGGACACCTGCGGGAGCTGCCTCGACGCATGCATGACACGGCGGGTGTCCAGGATCGGCCGGCTCACGCCCGGGAGATCGCCCGGGGCGGGCCCGGGCGGCGCGTTCAGTCGTGGTCCGCGTCCATGGACGCCCGGAGTCGCGCGCTCGCCATCCGCATGTGCTCGGCCATGGCGCGGTCCGCGGCCTCCGGGTCGCGGTCGCGGATGGCCTCCAGGACGGCGTCGTGCTCACAGAGGGTGCCGGTCACGGTCCCCTCGATGTCGCTGACGCGCTCCATCCAGACCTGGAGCAGCGCGCGAATGCTGTGCAGGATGTCGCTGAGCACGGTGTTGCCGGCGATGCGCGCGGTCTCCAGGTGGAAGGCGATGTCCGCGTCGATGAAGGCGCGTACGTCACCGGCCGCGTCCCGCATGTGCCGCAGGTGCTCCTCGAGCAGGGCGACGTCCGCGTCGGAGGCGCGCTCGGCGGCCAGGCGTGCGGACACCCCCTCCATGTAGGTGCGCACCTCCACCAGGTCCCGGGTGCGGCGCTGGCCGAGCATCAGGCCCCAGTTGATGGCGCGCGGCAGGAACTCCGACGTCCCCTCGCGCACGTACGACCCCGAACCCGGCCGGATCTCGACGATGCCGAGCACGTCCAGCGCGGACAGCGCGCCGCGGACGCTGGAGCGTGCCACGCCGAGCGCCTCGGCCAGCTGCCGTTCGGCGGGCAGCCGGGTGCCCGGCCGGATGTCGCCGGAGGACAGGTGGTCGAGCAACCGCTTGGCGACCTCGCTGACGGAGGACTCCCGCACCACGGGACGCAGGAGTTGCGCGAGATCGGAGGGGGCGGCGGGGGTCTGCTGATCAGGCTGACTGGTCACGGCCACCAGTCAACCAGATGGGTGCTTTCTCTGTCTGACCAGCCAGTTCAACAGTGACACGGGCGACGTTTGTCAAGGGTTGATCGCGCCTTCACTTTGAGACGGTCGCCACATTGGTAAATTGGTGACCAATTTGGGGTTCGAGGCATAGCGTGAAGCCGATCCGGTCGGCCGTGTCCGAAAACGAGCCACCGGCGAGACCCATCCCGGACGGAGCTGTCCGGGCGAGCCGAGGAGTCGTCATGGTCGCCGACGCGCCATCCGCGGCAGTCGAGAGAACTGCCATCAAGAAGGTCTCAGTCCGCCTCGTGCCCTTTGTGGCCCTGATGTTCTTCGTGAACTATCTGGACCGCACGGCCGTCTCGTTCGCGGAACCCAACGGCATGGGGCAGGACCTCGCGCTGACAGCCGCCCAGTTCGGCTTCGCCTCAGGAATCTTCTTCCTCGGCTACATCGTCCTGGAAGTGCCCAGCAACATGGCACTGCACCGCTTCGGTGCCCGCCGCTGGCTCTCCCGCATCATGGTGACCTGGGGCATCGTCTCCCTGCTGTTCACCTGGGTCAGCAGCAGCGAGCAGCTCTACGTGCTGCGCTTCCTGCTCGGTGTCGCCGAGGCGGGCTTCTTCCCCGGCGCCATCCTGTTCCTGAGCCAGTGGGTGCCCTCGCGCCACCGTACGAAGATCCTCGGACTCTTCTACCTGGCCCAGCCGCTGACCACCGTCTTCGGTGCCCCGCTCGCGGGCTACTTCATCGGCCACGACGGGCTCTTCGGCCTCGAGGGCTGGCGCGTGATGTTCCTGTTCGTCTCCCTGCCGGCGATCCTGCTGGGCGTCGTCGCCTGGTTCTACCTGATCGACCGCCCCGCCGACGCCAAGTGGCTGACGCAGGACGAGAAGGACTGGCTGACGCGCGAACTGGAGACGGAGAACGCGGGCAAGACCGGTGGCGACGACCACAAGCACGGCAAGGGTGAGCTGAAGGCCGCCTTCACCAACGCCCGCGTCTGGATCCTCGCGCTCGTCTACTTCGGCTTCGTCTACGGCCTGTACGCGCTCGCCTTCTTCCTGCCGACGATCATCAACGGCTTCCAGGAGCAGTACGACACCACCTTCAGCGTCATGGACAAGGCGTGGATCACCGCGATCCCGTACCTGCCCGCCGCCATCGTGCTCTTCTTCTGGTCCCGGCACGCCACCAAGCACGGTGTCCGCACCTGGCACATCGCCGGACCGGCCGTCGTCGGCGGTGTGTCCATCCCGCTCGCGCTGTACATGGGCTCGCCGGCCGCCACGGTCGCCGTCATCACCATCACCGCCTGCGCCATCTTCGCCGCCCTGCCCGTCTTCTGGTCCGTGCCCTCGCGCTTCCTCACCGGAGCCGCCGCGGCCGCCGGCATCGCCCTGATCAACACGGCGGGCAACGTGGCCGGGTTCGCCTCCAGCTACATCACCGGCTGGCTGAAGGACCTCTCCGGCGACTACTACGTACCGCTCTACCTGGTCGGCTTCTTCATGCTCCTGTCGGCCGCGCTGATGGTGTGGCTGGCCTCCCGCGGTGGCACCGGCGCGCCGACGGCCGACACCGAGCACAAGCAGATGGAGACCACTCGATGACCCGCCTGTTCAACGACCCCGCCGCCTTCGCCGACGAGGCGCTCGAGGGCTTCGCCGCCGCCCACAGGCGCTGGGTGCGGCCCGTCACCGGCGGTGTCGTCCGTGCCGGAGGCACCCCGCAGGGCCAGGTCGCCGTGGTGATCGGCGGCGGCTCGGGCCACTACCCGGCCTTCTCCGGCCTGGTCGGCCGGGGCCTCGCCCACGGCGCGGCCGCCGGCAACGTCTTCGCCTCGCCCTCCGCCCAGCAGATCCGCAGCGTGGCACGGGCCGCCCACGGCGGCGCCGGCGTGCTGCTGATGTACGGCAACTACGCCGGTGACGTCCTGCACTTCGGCCAGGCCGCCGAACGCCTGGCCGGCGACGGCATCGACGCCCGTACGTTCGCCGTCACCGACGACATCTCCAGCGCCTCGCCCGAGGAGGCGGCCAAGCGCCGCGGCATCGCCGGTGACCTGCCCGTCTTCAAGGCGGCGGCCGCCGCGGCGGAGCGCGGCGCGGACCTGGACGAGGTCCTGCGCGTCGCCGGGCACGCGAACGCCCGCACCCGCTCCTTCGGCATCGCCTTCTCCGGCTGCACCCTGCCGGGCGCCGACGAGCCCCTCTTCACGGTCCCCGAGGGCCGGATGGCCGTCGGCCTCGGCATCCACGGCGAGCCGGGCATCGGCGAGGAGGCGCTCCCGACCGCCGACGAGGCGGCCCACCTCCTGGTCACCAGCCTGCTCAAGGAGATCCCCGAGGGCGTCGACGGGCCCGGCGGACAGCGCGCCGCGGTCATCCTCAACGGCCTCGGCTCCGTCAAGTACGAAGAGCTCTTCGTCGTCTACCGCAAGGTCGCCCAGCTCCTCGTGGACGCCGGTGTCGAGATCGTCGACCCCGAGGTGGGCGAGCTCGTCACCAGCTTCGACATGGCGGGCATCTCCCTCACGCTCACCTGGCTGGACGACGAGCTGGAGGAGCTGTGGCGGGCCCCGGTCGACGCGCCCGCCCACCGCAAGGGCGCCTTCACCGGGCCCGAGGCGGAGCCGGCCGCGGCCGTGGCGGTCGACCTCGCCGAGGACGAGACCGTCCCCGAGGCCTCCGAGGAGTCCCGCCGGGCCGCAGGTACCGCCCTCGCGGCGCTGACCGCCGTGGCCACCACGGTCGACACCCACGTCGAGGAGCTCGGCCGGATCGACGCGGTCGCCGGGGACGGCGACCACGGCATCGGCATGCAGCGCGGCTCCACCGCCGCCCGGCGCGCCGCCGTCGCCGCCCACGACCTCGGCGCGGGCGCGGGCACCGTGCTCATCAGGGCCGCGGACGCCTGGGCCGACAAGGCCGGCGGCACCTCCGGCGCCCTGTGGGGCACCATCCTCCGCGCGATCGGCACCGCGCTCGGCGACCAGGACAAGCCCACCGCGGACTCCGTGGCGCACGGCGTCTCGGAGGCGTCCGCCGGCGTCCGGCGGCTGGGCGGCGCCGAGGTCGGCGACAAGACGATGGTCGACGTCCTCGTCCCGTTCGCCGACACCCTCGCCGAGCTGGTCGCCGCGGGCACCCCGCTGACCGACAGCTGGGACCGCGCCGCGAATGCCGCCGAGGCGGCCGCCGTCGCCACCGCCGACCTGCTGCCCCGCAAGGGGCGCGCCCGGCCGCACGCCGAGAAGTCCCTCGGCACGCCCGACGCCGGCGCGCACTCCCTGGCCCTGATCACCCGCGCCGTGCACGGCGTGCTGCTCAACCACCACTGAGGAAGACCCACATGAGCGAGAACCTTCAGAAGCTGCGCATCGTCGTCGGCTGCGACGACGCCGGTCACCAGTACAAGGAAGCCCTCAAGAAGGACCTCCAGGGCAGCGACCTGGTCGCCGAGGTCTTCGACGTGGGCGTGGACGCCGACGGCCACACCGCCTACCCCAAGGTCGCGATAGCCGCCGCCGAGATGGTCGCCCGCGGCGAGGCCGACCGGGCCCTGCTGGTCTGTGGCACCGGCCTGGGCGTCGCCATCGCGGCCAACAAGGTCAAGGGCATCCGCGCCGTCACCGCCCACGACTCCTTCTCCGTCGAGCGGTCGGTCCTCTCCAACAACGCGCAGGTCCTGACCTTCGGCCAGCGCGTCGTCGGCCTGGAGCTCGCCCGCCGCCTCGCCAAGGAGTGGCTGACCTACCGCTTCGACGAGACCTCCGCGTCCGCCGCCAAGGTGCAGCTCATGTGCGACTACGAAGAGGCCCCCGACGACGCTGAGGCCGCGGCCTGATGTCCACGCCCCCCACGTCCCCCCTCACGCTGGGGGTGAGCCTGAAGATGTACTTCGGCCACCACCAGACGCTGAACTGGGCCCGGAAGATCGCCGCACTGGCCGACCGCCATCCCGCGGTCACCTCCGGCGCGGCCCGGCTGTTCGTCCTGCCGGCCTTCCCCACGCTGGTGCCGGCCGCCGGGATCCTGGCCCCCTCCGGGATCGCCTTCGGCGCCCAGGACATCGCCACCGAGGACTCCGGCCCGTACACCGGTGAGGTCAGCGGCTCCGTCCTCAAGGAGATCGGCTGCCGCTACGCCGAGGTCGGCCACGCCGAACGCCGCCGCCTGTACGGCGAGGGCGACACCGTCGTGGCCGCCAAGACGGCCGCCGCGCTGCGCAACGGCCTCACCCCGGTGCTCTGCCTCGGCGAGCGCGACCAGGTGAACCCCGAGGAGGCCGCCGAGCGCACGGTCGCCGAGGCCGAGCGCCTGCTGCAGGGCCTCGACGGCGAGGTGATCCTGGCGTACGAGCCCCAGTGGGCCATCGGCGCCCCGGAGCCGGCCTCCGCCGAGCACATCGCGACCGTGTGCACGGCCCTGCGCCGCTGGCTGGAGACCCGGCCGGGCAACGCCGGTTCCTCCGTCATCTACGGCGGCAGCGCGGGCCCCGGCCTGCTGACCCGCCTGGACGGCGCCGCCGACGGCCTCTTCCTCGGCCGCTTCGCGCACGACCCGGCGAACGTCGAGGCGATCCTCGACGAGATCCAGGCCCCCGAGACCGCTCCGGCCCCCGTGGCGGTGGCGTCATGACGGCCTACGGCATCAGCACCTACGCCTACTTCTGGCGGATCAGCGGGCGGGCCCCCGAGCCGATGACGCTCACCGCCATGCTCCAGGACACCGCGGACCTCGGCGGCCAGGTCTTCCAGATCTGCGACTACGCGCCGGTCGAGTCGTACGACGCGGCCCAGCTCGCCGACGTCCGGGCCACCGCCGAGGACCTCGGCCTGCGCCTGGAGCTCGGCACCCGCGGCGTCCGCACCGCCCACCTGGACAAGTACCTGGACATGGCGGGACAGCTGGGCGTCACCCTGGTCCGCTCCATGCTCAACACGGTGGACCACCAGCCGGGCATCGACGAGGCGACCGCCCTCCTGAAGGAGTCGGTGCCCCGGTACGCGGACGCGGGCGTCACCCTCGGCCTGGAGACGTACGAGCAGGTCTCCACCGACCACCTGCTGACCGTGGTCCGCGCCGTCGACGACCCGCACCTGGGCGTCGTCCTCGACCCCGGCAACAGCGTCGCCCGGCTGGAGCGCCCCGTCGACGTGGTCGCCGCGACCGCGCCGTACGTGGTCAACATCCACGTCAAGGACTTCTCCTTCACGCGCCGGGACGGCTGGGTGGGCTTCACCTACGCCGGCTGCCCGCTGGGCGAGGGACTCCTGGACTACGACGGCATGATCGCCGCGGTCCGCGCCGCCCGGCCGGAGCACGCGGACGGCATCAACCAGATCGTGGAGCACTGGCTCCCGTGGCAGGACGAGGGTTTCGACACCACCGCCCGGCTCGAACACCAGTGGACGCAGCACAGCATCGAGACTCTTTTGAGCACCACCCTTCTGAGGAGCAAGTAATGGCCACCGAGAACCAGACCCAGACTGACGTGCAGACCGTCGCGGTCATCGGGGCCGCCGGCAAGATGGGCCAGCGCGTCTCCAACAACCTGGTCGAGAGCGACTTCCGGGTGCTCTTCAGCGAGGCCTCGCCCAAGGGCCAGGAGCTCATCCGCGACCTCGGCCGCGAGCTGACCGAGTCCGCCGACGCCGTGGCCCAGGCCGACGTCGTCATCCTCGCCGTGCCGGACGTCGTCCTCGGCAAGGTCTCCGAGGAGCTCGTGCCGCTGATGAAGCCGGGCACGATCGTCCTCACCCTGGACCCGGCCGCCGCGTACGCCGGTCTGCTCTTCGAGCGCGAGGACATCCACTACGCCTGCGCCCACCCCTGCCACCCGTCGGTCTTCCTGGAGCGCACCACCAAGGAGGAGTGGCAGGACACCTTCGGCGGCATCGCCGCCCCGCAGGAGGTCGTGGCCGCGTACGAGGGCGGCGACGAGGCCAAGCAGAAGCTGGCCGACTCCGTCATCCGCGTGATGTACGCGCCGGTCGTCGACGTCCACTGGGTGACCGTCAAGCAGCTCGCCGTCCTGGAGCCGACCCTCGTCGAGACCATCGCCTGCATGGTCGGCGCCCTGCTCACCGAGGCCCTGCACGAGACGGTCCACACCGTCGGCGTCCCGGAGAAGGCCGCCCGCGCCATGCTCCTCGGCCACACCCAGGTCGCCCTCGCCAACACCCTCAAGGGCTCCAACCCGTTCTCGGACGCCTGCCTGATCGCCATGGACTACGGCCGCGAGTCGATCGTCCGCGACGACTGGAAGAAGGTCTTCGAGGACGAGGAGCTCGACAAGGTGATCACGCGCATGCTCAAGATCAAGGAAATCAAGCGGTAAGGCTCCGCTGGGGGCGCGGTGCACTGCTGCGGGGCCGTTGTGGCTGGTCGCGCGGTTCCCCGCGCCCCTTCAAGGCGAGATCTCGCTGAGGTCCACTCCCCGGTGGCCGAGCAGCCTCCCCCCCAGAGCCGCGTACCCGTTGCTGCCGTGCCGTGGCGGCGCGGTGCCGGGAGGTCCACGGGGAGGTCGGCCGTGATCCGGCCCCGGTCGAGCACGACGACCCGGTCCGCGAGCGCGATCGCCTCGTCGACGTCGTGCGTGACCAGGAGCACGGCGGGCCGGTGCCGCTCGCGAAGGGCGGTGTGGGCGCGGGCTTCAGCTACACACCGCGGTGGCGACGCGCATCAGATCGATGGCCCGCCTCTTTCGGAACTGCGGGGACGTCCGCATGCCGCCGAAGCTAGTGGGACGTCGAAGAACCGGTCAATACGAGGCCGTCGGCGCGGGGGCGAATGCAACGACACCGGCGCGGGCGTGCCACGTGCCCGCAACAACCGGCGTCGGCGCATGGCATGGAGGCCGGGTAAAGTGATATCACTTAGATAGATGGCGACGTTCTGGTCTGTCAGCCCATCAGCCCATCAGTGCATCAGCCGAGGAGACCGGGGGATCCCATGTCCGCTGCCACGCCCACGCCCACGCCCACACCTGTAGACGTAGACGCTCCTGAGATGCCGGCCCCGCGCGTGCGGGAGTTCACCGCGCGCAGCATCGGCGGCGGGCTCGCCCTGCTGCTGGGGCTCGTCGGGCTCCTCGGCGGGGCGGGCCTGGTCGTCCTCGGAGCGGTCTCCGAGGCGACGGCCGCCAAGACCGTGCTGATCATCGTCGGCATCCTCGTCGGCGTCGCCGCGTTCCTGGCGATGTGCGGGCTCAACATGGTGGCGCCGGGCGAGGCCCGCGTCGTCCAGCTCTTCGGCCGCTACCGCGGCACGATCCGCGAGGACGGGCTGCGCTGGGTCAACCCCTTCACCACCCGCACCAAGATCTCGACGCGGGTGCGCAACCACGAGACCGCCGTGCTGAAGGTCAACGACGCGTACGGCAACCCGATCGAGCTGGCCGCGGTCGTGGTCTGGAAGGTCGAGGACACCGCGCAGGCCTCGTTCGAGGTGGACGACTTCCTGGAGTTCGTCGCCACCCAGACCGAGGCGGCCGTCCGGCACATCGCGATCGAGTACCCGTACGACGCGCACGGCGAGGACGAGCTGTCGCTGCGCGGCAACGCGGAGGAGATCACCGAGAAGCTCGCCGTCGAGCTGCACGCGCGCGTCGATGCGGCCGGTGTGAAGATCATCGAGTCGCGGTTCACGCATCTCGCCTACGCTCCCGAGATCGCCTCGGCGATGCTCCAGCGGCAGCAGGCCGGCGCCGTCGTGGCGGCCCGGCGGCAGATCGTGGACGGCGCGGTCGGCATGGTGGAGGCGGCGCTCGCGCGCATCGCCGAGCGGGACCTGGTGGAGCTGGACCAGGAGCGGAAGGCGGCGATGGTGTCGAACCTGCTGGTGGTGCTGTGCGGGGACCGGGCGCCGAGCCCCGTCGTGAACGCCGGGTCGCTCTACCAGTGACGTCGACCGGTCCGGACACCCCGGAGAGCGAGCCGCCCCCGGACACCCGGGAGGGAGCGACCGGGCGGCGGCCGCGGCAGCAGCGCAAGCAGGTGCTGCTGCGGCTGGACCCGCTGGTCCACGACGCCCTGGCCCGCTGGGCCGGCGACGAGCTGCGGTCGGCCAACGCGCAGATCGAGTTCCTGCTGCGCCGGGCGCTCGCGGACGCTGGCCGGCTGCCCCGCGGCACCGGCCCGCTGCCGCGGCGCGGGCGGCCTCCATCGGGGGAGCCGGACGGCCCTACGTGATCGTCGAGCCGTCCGTCGACTCCGCGATCCAGTGGTCATCCGTTGTGGTGATTGCGGTCTGATAGCCGCACCGGGCCCGTCCGAGGGCGCCCACGCTGAACGGCATGTTGTTGCGGTCTCCTTCCTCGGGCCCTGGCCGATGGCGTCAGGTCAAGCGGAACACGGCGTTGGCCGGACTGGGTGCGGCGGCGGTGCTGGTGCCGGTATGGCTGGCGTACGACGGTATCGGCAAGAAGGACGTCATCGGCATCCTGCTCGGCATCCTCGCGCTGGCCGTGGCCGTCGCCGACTACCTGCGCGGGGACAGCGGCCCCCCGCTCTCGCCGGCAGCCCAGGCCGACGACCTCGCGCGCACGGTCGAGGACCAGTGGTCGGACGAGGCCAGAGCGCGCAGGCTGCGTGACCCGTGTGTCCTGCCACTGACCTGGACGGCAGCCGACCCGGCCGTCCAGTCGACCGCCGACCGCCGCGTCCGCCTGCGTCTGGACGGCCGGCTGAACGGTGACTTCGACAGCATGACCACCCAGCTCGCGGAGGGGTACCGGGGACTCCCCGCCGGCCGTCTGGTAGCCGTCGGTGAGCCGGGCTCGGGCAAGACCGTGCTGGCCATCCTCCTCGCCCTGGGACTCCTGGGCCGCCGGGGTGCCGGCGAGCCGGTTCCGGTCCTGCTCGCGGCGTCCTCATGGGACCCCGTCTCCGAACCGCTCGACGACTGGATGGTCCGCACCCTGGCGGACACCTACTACCGGGGCCGCTCCGACACCCCCCGGGCGCTGCTGGACCACGGCCTCCTCACACCGATCCTCGACGGCCTCGACGAGATCCCCGAGTCCGCACGCCGCGGTGCCGTCCGTGCCATCAACCACGCCCTCGGCGCCGAGCGCCCCATCGTCGTCACCTGCCGGGCCGTGGAGTACGGGGACGTGATCGCGGCGGGCTCCCCCACTCTGCGCCGCGCCCCGGTGGTCCGGGTCGTTCCGCTCGCCGTGGCCGACGTCGTCACCTACCTCCGGGCCGTCGACTGGCCGGATCCGACGACGCGCTGGGACCAGGTGTACGGCCACCTCCGCACCGCCCCGCCGGACTCCCCGGTCCGCACCGCGCTGTCCACCCCGCTGATGGTGTCCCTGGCGCGCCTGGTCCACCAACGTCTCGGCGGATCTCCCGCCGAACTGCTCGACCTCTCCCGGTTCGACTCCCGCCATGCCGTCGAGGACCATCTGCTGGACCGCCTCATCGACGCGGCGTACGCGCCGGACCGGCTGCCGTCCGGCCGGCCGACGGGCGAGCCGCCTCGCTGGGACACGGCCGAGGCCCACCGCTGGCTCACCTACCTCGCCCAGTACCTCCACCGGCACCGCGAACGGGACCTCGCCTGGTGGCAGATGAGTCAACGGCTCCTGTCGCCGTGGTCGGCGCCGGTGCTGGGCCTCGTGCTGGGGACGACGCTCATGGCGGTGGTGACGGTGTGGCTGTCCAACTCCGGCCTCTGGCGGAAGAGCTACGGCGTGACGGACGCTGTCTCGGCCGGAGCGGCTTTCTCGTCGGCCTTCAGCGTCTCTGCCCTGGTGGGAACGGGGACGGCGATCCTCGTGGTGATCGTCTGGTATGCGGCCACCGGCACGGCCCCCGGCCAGCTGTCGCTCACCCTCCGCGGTTCCCTGCGCAGACTGCGCCGAGGGGCCGCCACCGGTGTGGCGGTGGCTCTCGTTCCCGCTGTGCCCATCGTGCTCGGGCAGGCCGTGGCCATCTCGCTCAGCAAGCAGGGCTGGACCTTCGGCGTTTCGACGGAGTTCTTCCAACTGCTGGGCCTGGTGAGCGCGCTGGCGTTGACGGTCGGCCTCGCGGTGGCCGTCCATGACTGGCTCACCGCACAACCGGAGCGTGCCGCCCAGATCACGCCCAACCAACTGCTCCGACAGGACCGGAACTCAGCGGTGTTCGGCGCCCTGGCCGCGGGCGTGGTGACCGCGCTCATCACGAGTTCCGCCCTGATGCCCGTCCTGGCGGCGAGTGATATGTCCGCGACGGCGTTCATGGGCTGGCTCGGCGAGCCGCACTACGCTGATTTCCTCGCGTTCCGGGACTACGAGTTGTCCTACGACCTCCGGACATTCCTGATCGTCGAGACGGCCGGGGTGCTGCCCGGAGCCGTCTGCGCGATCCTGGTGTTCCTGTCACGGGCATGGCCCCGTTTCCGGCTGGCGGCGCTCTCGCTCGCCGTACGGGGCTCCTTGCCCTGGCACCTCGTCGATTTCCTCACCGAAGCCCGACGGCGAGGGGTGCTACGTCAGTCAGGAGGCGTGTTCCAATTCCGGCACATCCGCCTCCAGGAACGACTCAACGACCAGCCGCAGCAGCAGCAGCCGGCGCCTACCCGTCTCCGTCGGCGCGCGATCGGCGTCGCCGTGGGAATCATGGCTGTGGTTTCGGTGATGC
Source organism: Streptomyces sp. CRN 30 (assembly GCF_034105845.1). Classification (NCBI taxonomy): domain Bacteria; kingdom Bacillati; phylum Actinomycetota; class Actinomycetes; order Kitasatosporales; family Streptomycetaceae; genus Streptomyces; species Streptomyces sp. CRN 30. The sequence continues at coordinate 14,020 of NZ_JAVRHI010000399.1, forward strand.
TGGTGGCCGCGTTGCCGGAGGATGGTTCACGGGCGACCATTCTCGTTCGCGGGGTGCCTGCGGGTAATGACGGCTATTTCGTCACTTCGCTCAGTTCGAACGGGCGATGGCTCGTGTACCTCCGCAAGAGGGAGTTGCGAAGTGATGGCGCAACGAAACACGATGGCGTCTGGGTACTCGACCTGGGGTCCGGAGGCAAGCGGACTGCCGAGAAGCGCCTGGATGATGCAGTGTCCCGGAGTCTTCTCCGCGGAACGGGTCTTGCTTATGCGCTGAGCGCGGATGGCGGTTCGCTCACCACCGTCTCCCACCGCAGGACGGGGGCGATCGTGACGGAGGTCTGGTCGGTCAGAGGAGCCAACCGGCGCAAGTCACGGTGCACTCTCCCCTACAACGGAGAGAACCCCCCAACGGCGATCAGTCCGGACGGCGGCCGGCTGGCAGTGGGTGAGCAGGACTTCGGTGGGGAAGGGCGCATTCACCTGTGGGATCTGGCCGCCTGCCAGGCGGATCCCATCACGCTGAAGGTTCCACGGTCGAGATCGACGAAGCTGGAATTCATCTCGTTCGATCCGACGGGGGAGGCGGTCGCGGCAAGCCTTATCAGTGACGACGAGGACGGGACGAATCCGAGCACGCTGTTGTGGGATCTGTCGGAAGAAGGGCCGGCCCGTCATGTGCCGGGCCGCGGCAAGGTGCTGTATGGCCTCGCTTTGAGTCGCCATGGCAGCAGTATCGTGTTCAACGACAACGAAGACCAGGAGGGAGTGAGTATGTGGAACGCGTCGTACTGCAAGGAGATCTGCATGATCGACGGACATGCTCCCCTTGTGTTCGACGATGACGGCCGTGTTCTGGCCACCTCCTCGGGTGACGAAGTCCGCCTGTGGGATGCGCAGAACGGGAAGGCCCTTGAAGGTGGCACCCTGCTCGCGAGTGGGGATGTCCTGGAGATCGCTTTCGGGCCTGAAGCCCGAACTCTCACCACACTGACCTCGGACGGTGTGGTGAAACGCTGGGGCGTCCCCCGTGTCTGACATCGCGCCTGCCCGAGCACCGGCGAGCCGTGCTCAGAGCCCGCCGGCGACCCTGAGCACGGCTCCGCTCGCGTACGACGCGTCGTCCGACAGCAGCCAGGCGACCGCTCCGGCGATCTCCTCCGGCTGTCCGGCGCGTCCCAGGGGGACGGTCGCGGCGATCCTGGCGGGGCGCTGCGGGTCCTCGTGGAAGTCGGTCCACACGGTGCCGGGGGCGACGCAGTTGACGCGGATGCCGTCGGCGGCGACCTCCTTGGCGAGGCCGACGGTCAGGGCGTCCGTGGCGGCCTTCGTCGCGGCGTAGTGCACGTACTGGCCGGGGCTGCCGAGGGTGGCGGCGGCGGAGGAGATGTTGACGATGACGCCGCCGCCCGTGCGCGTCATGTCCCGTACGGCCCGCCGGGCGCAGAGCAGGTAGCCCAGGACGTTGACCTCCAGCGCACGGCGCATGCCCGCGGCGTCCGCGTCGGCCAGCCGGCCGTTGGGCCCGCTGATCCCGGCGTTGTTGACCAGGCCCGTCACCGGACCGAGTTCGGCGGCGGCGGCGTCGAAGAGGCCCTCGACGGACGCCTCGTCGGAGGTGTCCACGGCCACGGTGACGCAGCGCCCGCCGAGCGCGCGGATCTCCTCGGCGACGGCCTGCGCCGCCGGCGTGTCGGAGCGGTAGCCGAGCACCACCGCGTGGCCGTCGCGGGCGAGGCGCCGGCAGACGGCGGCCCCGATGCCGCGGCTTCCCCCGGTGACGACGGTGACGTTGCGCTCGGACACTCGAACCCCCTGGTGACTCGGTCGTTCCCGGCGTCCGAGCCTACGGGGCCGTGCCCGCCGGGCGGGCCGGCGGGGCCGGTGTCACGTCCCCGCCCCGATGGTCACGCGCTCGCCCGGGGTGCAGTCCACCAGGCGAGCGTCATGACCGCGCCGTCCGGCCTCCGCGACGAAGTCCCGGAGCGGGGAGCGGAAGACGGAGTAGTCGCCGTAGTGGACGGGCAGCGCGCGACGCGGCCGCAGCAGGTCGAGCAGGTCGGCACCCTGTACGCCGTCCATGGTGACCACCAGGCCGCCCGGCAGCGTCGTGCCGCCGAGGTGCAGGACGGCCAGGTGGATCTCCGGGCACCGGGTGGCGATCTCCCGCAGACCGTCGTACACCAGCGTGTCGCCGCTGAGGTAGAGCACCAGCCGGACCTCGCCCGAGCGGTCGCCGAACTCCAGCAGGCTGCCCATCACCGGCGGCAGCAGGGCCCGCACCGGGCCGAGCGCGTGCCTGCCCGGCAGCGCGGTGACGCGCACCGACGAGTCGCCGTGCAGCACGGTCCGGCGCTGCCAGGTGCGCAGACCGGTCGCGCGGTGGAAACCGAACAGGCCCCGCAGGACCCGGGAGGCGTGCGGGGTGGTCACGAACGGCAGCCCCTTGTCCAGCCCCCGCCGGGCCACCCGGTCGAAGTGGTCGCCGTGCAGGTGGGAGAGGACCACCGCGTCCAGGTCCGCGTGGGGCAGCTCCGCCACGTCCAGCGCGGGCTCGGTCAGCCGGCGGGAGGTGAGCCCGTAGCCGAGGTGGACGAGCTGCCCGCGGTGCAGGAAGTTCGGATCGGTGAGCAGCGTGAGCTCCCCGTAGCGGATCAGCAGGGTGGCGTTGCCGATGAAGAGGATCTCCACGGTGCCCTCGGGCGGTGTGTGCCGCACGGCCGACTCCCTCCGTCGCCCGGTCATCCCCCGTGTCCGCCGCCCCGAGTATCCGCCAGGTGCGCTTTATACCCTCGGTCCGCGCGCAGCCCCGGTACGCCTCGCGCGCCACGAGGCCGTGACGACGTGCCCGGTCGTGTCAGCGCCCGGACCGGCTCGGTGCGCCGCGGACGGAGGAGGAGCGGTCCGGGACGGCCCGGCTCGACGGGACGTCGGGGGTGGCAGTGGCGGTATCGGGCGGCCTGCGGTCGGGGCACCTCGCCGGGCGGCCGGACGCGTCGGCGGCGGCCAGCCGGGCGCGGCAGGCCGCCACGACGGCGGGTACGACCGTGCCGTCGAGCGGCGGACGCCAGCTCACATTGGCGTTGACCTCGCACACGGTGAAGCCGCCGTCGGCCTCGAACAGCAGGTCCACCCCGGCCACCCCCAGGCCCAGGGCCCGCGCCGCGCGTTCGGCCAGTGCCTCACCCTCCGGGTACCGGCCGAGGCAGGGCGTGCCCGTGCCGCCGAGGGAGAGGTTCGACTTGAACGAGCCGCAGGCACCGGTACGGACCTGGGCGGCGGCCGTGCGCCCGTCCACGACGATCACCCGCAGGTCCCTGCCGTGCGAGTGGGCCACGTAGTCCTGGAAGAGGTAGGGCACGTCGGCGGCCAGACAGCCGTGCACGTCCCGCAGCGTCGCCGCGTCCGGTGCCAGGAAGACGCGCCGGCCGCGGTGCCCGCGCACCGCCTTGACCACGCACGGCTCGGGCACCCCCGCGGCGATGGCCTCGCCCAGCTCCGCCGCGGTGTAGGTGCGGGTGTCGGGGACCGGCAGCCCGGCGAGCGCCAGCTCCTGCAGGTGCCAGAACTTGTTGACGCAGGCCAGCACCGCTTCCACGGGGTTGACCAGCGCCGCCCCCATGGCGCGCAGCTGCCGCAGCAGCGTCGCCTCGCGGTCGCAGCTCAGCTGGGGCGTCGACAGCCGCGCGTACACCACCCGCGGCGCCGCCAGCTCCGCACCGTCCATGCCGTGCAGCGTCAGGTCCCCGGCCCGCAGCCCCAGCAGCAGCCGGGAGCTGTGCACCACCGCGCAGTCGGGCCCGAACTCCCGGCCCAGCGCCTCCCCGAGGACACCGGTCACCCGGTCCTGGTCCAGGTCCCGGCCCAGCAACAGCCACACCGCCGCCTCCGGGGACGGCACCGACGTACCCTGCGGGCCTGCTGCTCGCACCATGTTCCGCTCCTGATAGGCGTCTGCCCGTGCTCATGCACGGCGCCTTAACGAGACCGGGTCGCACCGCGTCACGTAGGCTGCCCCCTTTCGTTCCCGCCCCACGCGGACGCGCACCCGCGGCCGCGCGGGGCTCCCGCACCGGTCCGTTCCGCGGCGGACCGGAGTACCGTCGGCGACGAGCGGGCCGGGCTGCCCCGAAGGGCCCGGCAGGGCGGGCGGGGGAGGCGGGAGGAGGGCGTGCCGCACGACGACCTTCCTGGTCATGGTCATGAGGCGAGAACCGAGGGGGTGTCCGAGGGGAGACCCGCGGGGAGGCCGTCCCGCTTCGTCACCGCCGACCGGGAGCGGGCGCGCGAGTTCCTCGCGGAGGCCTACAACGGCGTGCGCGTCACCTGCACACCCGTCGCGGGCACCGTCGCGACGCTGACCCGGATCGACGCGGGACCGCTCACCTTCACCGACCTCACCTCGCGGCCGGAGGCCGCCTACGCCGTCGACGGCGGGGACACCGTCGTCGTCCTCACCCTGCTCGAGGGCACCATCGAGAGGGACCGCGGCACGGGCACCGACCGGTACGGCCGCGGCGACGTGCTGCTGGCCGCCGCCCCCGCCCTGCGTCACCGGGGCCGCGCCCACCAGGTGCGGGCACAGACGCTCCAGCTGCCCGCCGCGCTGCTCACCGACGTCGCCGGGGCCGCCCCGGACGGGGCGCCCGTCCGGTGGTCGTTCCTGTCCCAGCACCCCGCCGGGCCCCGGGCCGCCGCGCAGTGGCGCCACGCGCACGTCTACGCCATGGGCCTGCTGCGCATGCCGGCCGCCGTCGCCAGCCCCCTCGTCATGGGCCACGCGACCCGGCTGCTGGCCGCGACGGCCCTCGTGGTCTTCCCCAACACCCTCACCGGCACCGGGTTCGCGCCCGCGGAGCACACCGGCCCCGTTCCCCACCTGGTGCGCCGCGCCACGCAGTACATCGAGGACAACGCGCACCGGGACATCACCCTCGCGGACATCGCCGGGTCCGTGCGCCTCACGCCCCGGGCCGTGCAGTACGCCTTCCGCCGTCACCTGGACACCACGCCCATGGCCCATCTGCGGCAGGTCCGCCTCGCCCAGGCGCACGCGGACCTGAGGACGGCCGGCCCGGGCAGCGGCGTCACCGTCGCGGGCATCGCCGCCCGCTGGGGCTTCGCCAACCCCGGCCGTTTCGCCGCCCTCTACCGCCGCACCTACGGCACCAACCCCCGCGGCACCCTGGACGGATAGCGGCCCGCCGTCCCGTCGGACACGGAGGAGGCGGCGGCCGGCCCCGCGACCGCGAGTTCGGCGTGTTCCGCCGAATGGGTGAGGGAACCCCGCCGGAATGCGCTAAGGTGGATCTTGAGCGCGCCGCGGAAGCAGCAGGAACGCAGCGGCAGTTGCCTCACGCGTCGGTGGTCCAAGGAAAGACGCCCCGCTTCCTGCGGGGAAATGCAGGTGCAAGGCCTGCCCGGCGCTCCACTGCGAGACCCCGCTTCTGATCACGTCAGGGCGGGGTCTTCGTCGTCCGGCACCGGTCCGCCACCGGTCTGGTCCAGCGGGGCAGGTGGAAACCACCGGCATCCCACTACCACAGACCGGGACGCACCGCCTCACCCGGCGGCGATTCCGGCCGGGTGAGGCGGAGACTCCAGCCACTTGGAAGCCTGGAAGCGACCGTTCGGCCGGGCTTCTCCAGCGACCTGCCGGATGTCGTCCGTTCCACGGCGCTCCGATCCTTGAAGACATGACATTCCAGGCTTGGCCGGTCGCCGGACGAATGCGTTCGAGTTCTTCCCCCGGCGGGACGGCCACGGCCTGCGGCGCCGGCCGGGCACCCTGCGGGAGAGCTGCGGCACCGCCGTCCGGGCCGGTGGCCGCCCGCGTGCCGTCGGCACGTCCGTACGGGAGCCGGTGAGCGTTCCGGCATCCGCCCGCACCGCCGTACCGCGCCCCGATGTCCGGGGCGGTGTGCCGCTGTCGCCGCAGTGCCGCTGCGGCGCGGCCCCGCCCTCCGCCGACCGCAGTCCACGCCCACAGCTCCCGGCTGCCGTCGGTGACGCGGCGGCGCCGATGACGCCATGACGGCTCAGGCCCGAGGACACCGGGCCTCCGGTGCCCGGTTCTCGTCCATCGGCCGGGCCCGACGCTCCCCATCCAAATAATTGTGATGTACAAGGAGTTCGAACAGTGAACCGTTCAGACCATGTCTCGACGGCCGAGGCGGTCGGGGCCGCGCCCGTACCGGGCGCCCGCGCCGAACCCGAGGCCGGCCTCGAGAGCCATCTCGCCGAGGTGCTGGCCGAGGTGGTGCGCACCGAGCGGGTGGCGGCCGACAGCAACTTCTTCGACGACCTGGGCGCCGACTCCCTGGTGATGGCGCACTTCTGCGCACGGGTCAGGAAGCGTGCGGACCTGCCGTCGGTGTCGATGAAGGACATCTACCGGCACCAGACGGTGCGCAGCCTCGCGCAGGCGCTCGCGGCCCCCGTCCCCGCCTCCGCGGCGCCACCGCCCCCGGCGCCGGTCGACGTCGTGCCACCGGCCGAGGTGAGCGGGGCGAGCCATCTCCTCTGCGGCACGCTGCAGCTCCTCGCCTTCCTCGGCTACGTCTACGTCAGCGCGCTGGTCATCGCCCTGGGCTACGACTGGGTCGCCGCCGGCTCGGGCCTCCTGGCGAGCTACCTGCGGGCCGTGGTGTACGGCGGCGCGGTCCTCCTGGGCGTGTGCGTCCTGCCGGTCGTCGCCAAGTGGACGCTCATCGGCCGCTGGACACCACGCCGGATCCGCGTCTGGAGCCCGGGTTACCTGCGCTTCTGGCTCGTCAGGACGCTGGTGCAGATCAACCCGCTGGTGCTGTTCGTCGGCTCGCCCCTCTACACGCTCTACCTGAGGGCACTGGGCGCGAAGATCGGGCGCGGCACCGCCGTCTTCTCCACGCACGTCCCCGTCTGCACCGACCTGCTCACCGTCGGCGAGGGCACGGTCATCCGCAAGGAGGCCTACTTCCCCTGCTACCGGGCGCACGCCGGATGGATCCAGACCGGTCCGGTCACCCTGGGCAGGGACGTGTACGTCAGTGAGGTGACGGTGCTGGACATCGACACCTCGATGGGCGACGGGGCCCAGCTCGGCCACGCCTCCTCCCTGCACCCCGGGCAGTCGGTGCCGGAGGGACAGGCCTGGCACGGTTCCCCGGCGCAGCGCTGCACGACCGAGTACAAGACGGTCGCCCCGGCCCGCTGCACCGCCTGGAACCGTTTCTCCTACGGCAGTGCGCAGCTCCTGGGCGCGCTGCTGCTGTACGCGCCGCTGACCGTCGGCGGCATCGGCCTGGTGACCGCCGAGCTCCCGCAGCTCGGAATGTTCACGACCACCGCCGCGGTCTCCGTGTTCAGCTGGTCCTTCCTCGCGGACGCCCTGCTGGTGTCGTTCGTGCTCTACTTCGGTGCCCTGCTCGCCGGCCTCGTCCTGGTGGCCACGGTGCCCCGGCTGCTGCACCTTCCGCTGAAGGCGGACCGGACCTACCGGCTCTACGGGTTCCACTACTCGCTGCACCGGTCGGTCGCGCGCCTGACCAACGTCAAGTCCTTCACCCGGCTGTTCGGCGACAGCTCCCCGATCGTCCCCTACCTGCGCCTGGTGGGCTGGGACCTCTCCGGTGTGGAGCAGACCGGCTCGAACTTCGGCACCGACGTCAAGCACCAGGACCCGTACCTGAGCGCCGTCGGCACCGGCACCATGGTCGCCGACGGGCTGTCGATGCTGAACGCCGACTACTCCGGGAGCTCCTTCCGCCTGTCCCGGGTCACCATCGGGGCGCACAACTTCCTCGGCAACCACGTCGCCTACCCCGCCCACGGCCGGACCGGCGACAACGTCCTGCTGGCGACGAAGGTGATGGTGCCCGTGGACGGCCCCCTCCGGGAGAACACCGGGCTGCTCGGCTCGCCGCCCTTCGAGATCCCCCGGACCGTCGAGCGCGACGCGGCCTTCGACCACCTCCGTGACGGGGCGGAGCTGCGCCGCCGGTTGAAGGCGAAGAACCGGCACAACGCCGTGACCCTGGCCTCGTTCCTGTGCGCCCGCTGGCTGCACACCTTCGTCCTGCTGGCGTTCTTCTGGGCGGCGGCGTCCCTGCACGGCTCCCTGCTCGCGACCGCCACCGCGATCGCCGGGGCCACCGTGCTCGCCCTGCTGTTCACCATCGGCTTCACGGTCGTGTCCGAGCGGGCCACCACCGGTTTCCGCCGGCAGCACCCGCTGTACTGCTCGATCTACCACCCGGACTTCTGGCGGCACGAGCGCTTCTGGAAGCACCAGGCACTGGAGCTGAAGCTGCTGAACGGCACCCCCTTCAAGGGCCTGTTCTGGCGCGCGCTGGGAGTCCGCGGCGCCCGGCGGCTCTTCGACGACGGCTGCAGGATGCCCGAGCGCACCCTGATCACCCTCGGGGACGACTGCACCCTCAACAACGGCGCCGCCCTCCAGTGCCACTCCCAGGAGGACGGCACCTTCAAGTCCGACCGCATCACCCTCGGCGCGGGCTGCACGGTCGGTACGGGGGCCGTGGTCCACTACGGCTCGACCATGGGTGACGGCGCCTCGGTGGCCTCCGACTCCTTCCTGATGAAGGGCGAGCAGGTGGCGCCCGGCACCCGCTGGGCGGGCAACCCCGCACGGGAGGCCCGCCGGTGACACGCGTGCGGTGAACCGGCAACGGCGAGGGCCCCGGCGGGGAGGACACCTGCCGGGGCCCTCGCCGTCCGCCGGCGTCACCGCGCCGTGTCGGGCGGCAGCTCCAGACGGAGTTCGTACCCGCCGCCCGCGGTGGGCCCCGAGGTCACGGTGCCGCCGAGGAGCTCGGCGCGCTGGCGCAGGCCCGCCAGGCCGTGGTGGGCGCCGGGCAGGGTCAACGCCGGCCGGCTGGCGGGTGTGTTGGTGACGGTGGCGTGGACCGTGCCGTTCACCTGGTGGACCCGGACGGTCGCCATGGCGCCCGGGGCGTGTTTGCGGACGTTGGTCAGGGCCTCCTGGACGGTGCGGTAGACGGCCCGCTGGACCGGCGGCGGCAGCGTGCCGGGCAGGTCCGTGTGGAGCTTCGCCTCGATGCCGCTGCCGCTGACCAGGTGCCGCAGGTCGGCGAGCGAGGGTTGCGGGGTCAGCTCGGTGGGACGGCTGCCGGAGGCGCGCAGCACGGTGATCATGTGCCGCAGTTCCTCCAGGGTCTGCACGCTGAGGCGCCGGATGGTGGCCGCGGCCTGCCGGGTCTCCTCGTCCCGGGTGCCCACCTGGAGCGCTCCGGCCTGCACGGCGATCAGGCTGACCTGGTGGGCGACCATGTCGTGCATCTCGCGGGCGAGCTGGGCGCGTTCGCGGGCCAGCACGCTCTGGGCGGTGAGCAGCCGTTCGTGCTCGCGGGCCTCGGAGATCTCGGCGAGCCGCAGCGACAGTTCCCGTCTGGCCTGGACGAGCTGGCCGAGGAAGACGGGGGCGGTGGCCCACGCCAGGGTGTGGGTGAGGTCCTGGGCGTTGAGGTTCTGGGTGAAGTCCACGTGCTCCGGCACCCACCACCGGAACGGCAGGAAGTCGCTGACCGCGTACACGACGGCGCAGGCGGCCAGCAGGGAGCGGTGGTGGTTGAGCGAGGACAGCGTGTAGAGCGCGGCCACCGGGGCGAACACCGCGTCGGTGAACAGGGCCGAGAGGAGGGTGACGAGGAAGGTGACCAGAGGGAGGTGGCGGCGCAGCGGCAGGACGAAGGCGGCGATCAGGGCGCACGCCATGCCCTGCTCGTAATCAGGGGAAACGTTTATTCGTACGTCCGTCAGCGCGGCGACGACGAGGGCGGCGTCGATCAGCGGGGCGGGCAGGCGCCGGGCGGTCATCCGGTTCCCCCGTCCTGTGCCGCCGTCCTGAGCAGACCGGCGCGTTCGGCCACGAGCGCCGCCTGCACCCGGCTGCCCACCTGCAGCTTGGCGAGAATGGCGGTGACGTGGCCCTTCACGGTGCCCAGGCTGAGGTGGACGCGGGCGCCGATGTCGGTGTTGGCCAGTCCCTCCGCCATCAGGACCAGCACCGCCCGCTCCCGCTCGGTCAGCCGGGCCACCAGCCGCAGCGCGGCG